>CAMPGJ010000162.1 GCA_946885425.1 uncultured bacterium | reverse complement strand
GCGTTATAGCTTCTCGTTTTCTTTTTGGAAACTTAAAAAAATATAGGCAAAGAAATAAGAAAAGTTGAGCTTAGCATTTTGACTGCCAATTCTTTCGCCCTCCCTCCTGGTTTTTATCATTAAGTATCTTTTAAGATAATTTTGAAAAGCAACGAATGGATGAGTGTCAAAAATAAAAATAATGTCTGCAGCTTTTATCCGCTCTTCCTTATCTTTTGTAAATGCATTACCATCAATAATCTTTCTTCTTGATTTCGTTTTTAATAAACTGTTGAATAGATTCTTTGTCTTCCCGGCCTATTAAATCCATTACTTCATCCGGATGAATAACAGGCAAGGACAATTTCTTTCCAAGTTTCTTTGCAAAAGTACTTTTACCACCTGCACTGTCTCCTATTACAAGAATCTTCATGGTATCTAATTTAATTTCACAATAATCTAAGCCGATCTAAAAAACTTATCAATAAACATTTCAAGTTCTTTTACTGAATCAACAATGCCTTTTAGGCACGGAAACTTTTCTCTTAAAAAATACTCTTTCGTATGTACTCCCCACGTAACCGCAACTGTAGGAATCCCCGCAATCTCTGCTTCACGCACATCTCCAACAGTGTCTGTAATAAAGAGAGTAGCTTCTTTTGAGACATCAAACTTTTTATCAATTACTGTAAACTTTTCAACTTTGCTTTTAGAAACTTCAGCTGAAGCGATCATAGAGAAGTATTGTGATACACCCGAGCGTTCAAGTAGCGGCAAACAGTTACGTTCAAGAGCCGATGTGTTAATGACAATAGTATATCCTGCAGAATGCAGCTTTTCTAAAAGTTCTTTTATACCTTCAAACAGAGGCGCCCGGGATTTCTTTTCCGCATAAATCTGCCTGCGGATTTGTTTTTCCTCTTTTGTTTGTTCAATTGGTTTGTTGTTCGCCAAAAAACTTTCCATGCCCTCATGGAAATTGCCACATAATACTTCATCCATTATTTCGGCAGTCAGAGTCGGATAGACCCGCAGCATCTCATCACGGACAATCCCCGTTGTATCAAATAGTACTCCATCCAGATCAAAAATAATTAATTTCTTTTTCATATGTCAGATAAAGTAAGTATATCGCACTAAAATCAGCTTACTCTCGAGAGTTGTAAGTACTAATGTATACATTTAGTCTCTCATTTAACTCTGTAACCTGCTCTTTAGCCGGGGAGTCTCCAAGACTATCTAAGAAACTTGAAATAAAGATACAGTACTCGTTGTGTGTAAATTTAGGGAGATTGTTTTCTCCTGTAAATGCACCTATAAATTTTCTAAGGTGCGAGGCAAAGTCCGCCAGTTTAATCATTTTTCCACCATATGATATATTCTTGATTTTCTCATAATACTCTTTTTTCTGACGAGCAGTATAATCTTTTGGATGAGAAACTTCCTCAACAAGCCGGGCAACTTCTCTTGAAAACAGTTGCTCGATTTCTATGCTGGTTGTACTGGTGTCTTCAAGAGTGTCATGGAGTATCCCTGCAATTAAGATACTCTCATCATCAATTCCAAAATCATCCTGAAGTATCTGAAATACTTCTAAAAAATGATTTCCCATTCCTGTTTCTTGAAACTTCTGCTCAGCAAATTCTTTTGCCAGCTTTATTTTGTATGTAAGTGCTTTAGTCATATCTCAGTGAATATTGTTTTGGCTATTTAAGACAGCGTATCCCAAAAGCCGTCATTTTAAAAACCAAGTGACTGGCCATTAGCACAAACATAAAATGAAGTATCGTTTCGTTCTTTTTGAAGTTGTTTCATTCGTTCAATAGGTTCATCCTGCTGATCACTCGCTAGTTTAAATGTTCCGAAATGAATTGCCAGAGCATTAGCAATACGTAACTCATCTTTTATCCTCCATGCTTCATCAGGAGATATATGGACAGGTTTCATAAACCATTCCGGTTTATAGGCGCCAATCGGAAGAATTCCCAGACGAAAACCCTCAGGATATCTTTCTTTTACCTTTTTAACCCACGGACCATATCCAGTATCCCCTGCATAATAAATATCTCCCTGAGAGGTCTTTATAACAAAACCTCCCCAGAGTGTTACATTTCTATCTGTTATAGCTCGTGCAGAAAAATGCTGTGCAGGCACAGACTCAATAGTGATGTCTTTTGAAAAAACGATACTGTCCCACCAATCCAGATCAACTGCTCCCCTGATGCCTTTTTTGGCAAGATACCGGGCATTACCTAAATGCGTATAGATCGTAGGCTTAAAGGCCGTAATAAGTCTTTTAAGAGTGGGAATATCAAAATGGTCATAGTGATTATGCGAAAGCAGAACAATATCTATTGCCGGCAAGTCTTCAAATTGTATTCCCGGGTCTTGATACCGGCGAAGACCCCCAAAAGCAAAAGGACCAGCCTGCTTAGCCCAAACTGGATCAGTTAAAATATTTATACCTTCTGTCTGAATCAATACTGTCGCATGATTAATAAAAGTAACCTTCAGTTCCTTTCCAGAAACATACGAGTCTGGCTTTGTAGGAA
>CAMPGJ010000161.1 GCA_946885425.1 uncultured bacterium | reverse complement strand
TCTTGTAGGACTTGCTCGAAGTGGCCTTCGGGAGTAACTGTCGGATAGGTTTTTGCGATTTCTCCTTCTGGATTGATGATAAATGTTTTGCGTAGTGATTTTTTATTTACCTCATCCCATGCACCATATGCCTTAATTGTTCCAGCCTGTTCATCGCTGAGTAGTACGAAATTTAATCCATGATTATCTGCGAATTTTTTGTGTGAATCGACAGAGTCATCAGATACACCTAATACCTCTGCCCCCGCTTCTTTAAGGGCATCACGACCATCACGGAATGCACAAGCTTCAGTGGTACACCCAGGTGTCTCATCCCGGGGATAAAAATACAATACAACCCAACGCCCTTTATACTCACCCAAGGAGTGAGTAACGTTATCTTGATCTGGTAATAAAAAGTCTGGTGCGTGTGTCATATTCTTCATACATAGTATAACTTTCGGAGGTTAAGAGCAATGCCTCCTGGAAATTTCTATTGTCATCCCGATCGACCATCGGGAGTCGAGGGATCTTGTCACCTGACTTTGGGAAAAAATATAATGGAGGGGTTTAACTCAAAACAGTTGAAAAGATCCCTCGGCTTTGCTCGGGATGACAAGTCTTTGTTTGGATGAAGTTTAAACAAGCTCTTCAATCGTTATCTCCTCAAATCTCGGATTAGTTTTTGAAATAAGCAAAATCTTCTTTTTCCTACTCCAATTCTTCAACTGTTTTTCTCGAAGGATTGCATTCTCAGGATCATCGTATATTTCATAGTAGATGAGTTTATCGATATGGTATTTTGCCGTGAATCCATCTGCTACTTTATTCTTGTGTTGCCACACTCTCTTAGTCAGATTATCTGTTATGCCAATGTAGAACAGTCCTTTATCGTTTCTGAGAATGTATGTGTAGTAACTCTTTTTCATATTCTGTATCAATCATAAATAAATTTAATACCTTTGTCATCCCGAGCGAAGTATGAGTCGAGGGATCTTATCACCGGACTTTGGAAACAATCTCAAGGTTGGAGTTTGAGCTAACACAGTTGAAAAGATCCCTCGGCTTCGCTCGGGATGACAATTGTGGGTGAAAATTATTTTTGTTTTTCTACTTTGTCGGGACAAAGTTCCTTCAGCGGGCAATCGTCGCATTTGTGTGGTCGTGCTGGGCAATATTCACGGCCAAAAAGTTGGAGCATGTGTGGGAAATCAATCCATTTATCTTTTGGTACGATCTTCATCAAATCCTGTTCTATCTTTACAGGGTCCTGTTGTTTGGTTAGTCCTAGTTTGTTGGAAAGCCTGCGGACATGAGTATCTACGACGATGCCTTCTGCTTTATGATATGCATTGCCCAGGACGACGTTGGCTGTCTTTCTCGCGACTCCCGGAAGTGCATCGAGTTCTTCCATAGTATCCGGTACTCTACCATCATATTTCTCATCAATGATTTTTGCCGCTGCTATGATATTCTTTGCTTTATTATGATAAAAGTTCACCGGCTTAATCCCCTCCTCTATCTCTTCCACAGATGCGTTAGCAAAAGCTTTCGCTGTTGGGTACAATTCAAAAAGTTTTGGCGTCAATGTATTCACCAACTTATCCGTAGTCTGCGCTGACATAATAGTCGCTACCAATAGCTGCAAGGGTGTCTCAAAATGCAATGCGGTTACGGGATGCGGATATACTGTATAGAGACGGGCAATAACCTCTTTTACTTTTTCTTCATTATTCATTGTATAGATTATAACATTTCTATGTTAAAAAGTTGTAAAGAGCGCACTGGAAGGTGAATGATTGCTCAGCTATTGCTAATTTTGACCGATATGATTAGTATAGAAAGTATGACAGAAGGAATTATGATGACTGAAAGAGGGCATGATTTGCCTCCCACAGAATTACCAAGCCAAAAAGTATTAGATAAAGGTTTACATGATAGAGCCGCAGATAATGCGCAGAAGGCAGCAGCTGCCAAACATGTAGAAGAGCCTGATGTAGCAACTCATTTAGATGAATTGGCGCGGGATCTTCATGAAATTGCTGAGGCAGGTGAAAAGCCTCTCGATCATATAGACCCTAAAGACAGTTATGTTGCAGAGGCTGTACATAGCACAGCACGCTTGCTTGATTCGCCCCGGGATCAAGAGAGACCAATTACATATAATGATTTCCAGCAGGAAACAGTTAGGACTGACTCCGGCTACACAACCAGAAAAAGGATGGAACCCGCTAATCCAGAGTTCCAGAAAAAGATTGAGATTCTTGAGTCAGTATTGGGTGCCGGTATGAAACATGAAGTTCCTGCTGATGAAAACAATCTAAAAATAGAAGAAGCTCCGACAAACTTAGGAGTAAAACTCCGGGAAGTAACAGACCGTGAAGGAAACGTACGTATGTCAGTTATAAAAAATGCCAAATCCAGAATGCAGCCACCAGTGATACGATGAACGTGGATGTATGATGTAAGACTTAAGATGTAAGAAGAACGGCATGTTACATCATAAAATCCAATGACTTGATGACTTGATGACTTGATGACTTGATGACTTGATGACTTGATGACTTGATG
>CAMPGJ010000160.1 GCA_946885425.1 uncultured bacterium | reverse complement strand
CGTCTTATTTGTCTTATCGTTCCTTGTCCTATTCGTCTTAAATCACTTTTTACCAACGATCACAGTCCAGGGTAGGGGATTTTTCATAAGCAAAACTTTCAGCTCTTCTCCCACAAACCTCTTCATCTCGCTACTGGTCCAATGTTGGATGTGTTCGATGTCGTTGCCCCAGCGGGATACGTTCTTGCCTCTGAGAAAATTACCGAGCATAAACCATGGCTCATTTGGTACCGAGATGACACAATAGTGCTTTGCTACCCTTTTAAGCTCCTTTAAAGCCTTCTCAGGCTCTTCCAGGTGCTCCAGAACCTCTGTACATAACACAACGTCAAAAGCATTATCTTTATAAGGGAGTTCGTAAATATTTCCTTGCTTCAGTGTAAGATCAGGATGGATTTTATTTCCTATCTCAATTGCTCTATCCAGATATTCTATTCCTTCAAGCTTCTTTCCGATCCCGCGGTCTTTTAACTTCTGCAAGGTAAACCCTTCACCACAACCCACATCAAGCACACTCTCAGGCTGCAATTTGCCTATCTCAGCAAAGAGATTCCTATAAAAGTTATCAATCAAAAGCTTCTGTAGAGAACTTCCAGTAGTATGCTTCTTATAATTATCCGTACTTTGCATAAAAATAATTATACTCTATACGAGGGGCTAGGGGCTAGGGGATAAGATTGAGGAAATGAGCGGGTGAGGGGAATCGAACCCCTGACATTCTGCTTGGAAAGCAGATGTTCTACCGCTGAACTACACCCGCGGTAATTCATATTTTATAACAACTCGTCAAATTTTGCAAAGGTACACCTCCACATCCCATAAAACCCAAAAATAGTGTATAATATACCCCTGCCTCGCTGACCCATAATTATCCGCGTAGTTCTGCGTTTCAATTCTGAGTAGTTCTGCGCTTACATCTATGCCTAAATTCAAACAGAAAAACAGACCAAAACGAAAATATATTAAGAGGAGCTCTCCGGCATCATCGGTTTCGCTTTCGAAATCATATTGGATCAAGCTCATGCCATATCTCATCATGGCTGTGGGTCTCCTCACCACACTTGCCATAACACCACCCTCTTTTCAATCTTTCCAGCACCCCATAGACATCAGCCTCGCAAAACCTGCACTTCCTTTTGACCCCGCTATTAGGCTGTTCCAGGAGGTACTTATATTCTCTAACAATACAATGGCACTGTTATCCGCACTGGTTATGCAGGGAGTCAATTCCATTCTTCACGTTCTATCACTCGCCCTATCCGGCATTGTTTTTATCATTACAACAGTCGTGAAGGGGATAGTCGTTATCCTGAACATAGCAGGAGAACTCATTTCTCAGCTCGTAACTCTCATTTTAGATATAACCATATCCATCTGGCACTTTCTTACCCGAATGATCCAGACACTTATTACTATACTGCAAATAACCATCAAAACCATCTTTGACACCCTTGTATTCATAATGATAAAAATTGGAGAGGGACTCAATGCTGCATGGTATTTCCTGACTACACCATTCCGTGTCCTGATGGATTATTATCTAAAAATAAAACCATACCTCGATTTCGTACTGAATAATATAAAACAATCAACACTCTTCCTCATAGAAAGCATGTCCCTGGTAATGGGGGGAATGAAATAAGGTAGCAAATGCTTTCCAGAACACTCAGAAAACTCGGAGAACCACATTGTCAGAAATTCAGGAAAATCAGAATCTGGATAGTCTGATTCTCATACCTTCTGGCTTTCTGATAGTCCGAGTCTCTGATTTTCTGTCCGTCTGAGTTTTCTGAACTATTCTCAATTCTCAACTTTCAACTCTCAACTCCGTGTGCTATCATCTGCTCATGAGTGCAGAAAGGTTTTCGCCAGGAGGTGAAGAGGGTAAGCTATCCGTTTCACATAAAGCCATTGAGCAGGCATTTCCTCCGGGAAAAGATAAAGGAGATATCAGCGGGTTTCGGCTTAGAGAAACAGTAGAAATGAGTGAGCATAATCCTCACTTGCTAGCTCGCTTGAGTCCGGATGAGTTAAGTAAATATCCAAAAAATGCCAATACTGAAATAAATACATTTTCAGATGGTGCCCGGTTCATGTATAGAATATTACGGCATAACACAGATTCACTCCCAGTATTATCAGAAGATCTTTTATCCGTTTATGACATGGATAACAAACGTGCCCTAGAAGATAACAAAAAACAAGGCATGAAGGACTACTTTGCAGTAAAATGGCTGCAAGAATATGATGCCAACCCTGAATATGCAAAATTGGCAACAAAAATAAACAAAGTTGGAGAAATCTGGACTCCAAGAATAGAAGAGGTATGGGGGGGCGCTTATTATGTAGCGGGTGCATTCCAAAAACATGAGCGTGTACAAAAAACAAACAAAGATTTCCACAGCGAAATCCAAGAAATGAAAAAAAGAGTCCCAGGTTTCTTTAGATAGGACCTCTCTACTCTTTACTCTTTACTCTTTACTCTTTATTAATTTAAGGTATTGACATGACCGACAATTTTCTTCTATTCTGAAATAGATGAAGAAAACTG
>CAMPGJ010000159.1 GCA_946885425.1 uncultured bacterium | reverse complement strand
ACAATCAGCAGATATCTAAGTTACTATAACATGAGGCAAAAACTCCGTCAAGTTGAGAGTTCTTATCCCAAAATACCGTTGCATCTGCTAGGATGAATATATGATACAGCGTAATCATTTTATTGACGATTTGCGGGGCATAGCAATCCTCGTCATGATTTTGACCCATGTAACTGCATACTTTCCTTCCGATAAAATAGCTAATGCAATTTGGAATTGGAGCCATTTTTCAGTTCCGATTTTTATTTTTTGTTCAGCATATCTTTTCTTTCAGAAACAGTTGCATAAACCCCTAACAGGATTTTCATATTTAAAAAAACGTGTCCTACGATTGATACTCCCTTATTACATCTTCCTCCTTTTCTTTATTCCGGCACTATTATTAGTAAAACCACAGATTATTACACCAAAATATATTTTTCAAAGTCTGCTGATAACCGGAGGAGTTGATATTAATTGGCTTGTTCTTCTTTTTGTCTTTTTTGCCTTGCTTTTGCCGCTGTTTGTCTGGTTATTCCAAAAATATAAAACTTTTTTTAAACTTGGTTTTGTTATCTCACTTGCAAGCACAGTTTTGCTTCTTTGGTATACGCCACATATCTCATACAAACTCTTCATGTGGCTGCCTTGGGCACTTTTATTATATTTCACATTCATCTATCAAAAATTTGAAAAAAAGCAAACAAAATTATTACTTCTTTTTCTGACAACAACAGCTTTTTTTCTTGGAGCATATTACCTCAGGATTCTTAATGATCAAAGCGTGGTCCTGATACATAATAAGTATCCTCCAAATATTTTATATCTTTCGTATGGCATGTCATTATTTTTACTCCTGTCTTTTTTCCTAAAACGGTTTCCTCCCGCATCAGCCATTGCTAAACCATTGCATTACTTTAGCTTACACTCTTATCAGCTCTACTTTATTCATTATATTTTTCTCATTATCATTGCTGCGTTTTTACCGGTATTAAAATTGCATTGGCTTACGTTTTTTATCGTACTAGTTGCCGCGACAGTTGGCACACAACAGCTATTTTCATTTTTGCAGAAAGTGATATTTCCGGATAAAAAGTTGTCTTAGGACAGATCGCCTTCGAGGATAACAGTAGGAGGAGTTGTCAAAAAAGTTCTCTGAGCAGCCTGCAAATGGTCACGAGTAACTTTCTTATGTACCTCTTGTACTTTATCAGAATCAATTATCCGTCCATATTCTTTTAAGCCTGATAGCACATCAGAAAACCGTTCTGATACGCTTGTTCCGGTTGCTGAGCGTCTTTGAGTAATCTTCAAGATATTTGTGATATCACTATCAGTAAACTGCTCAAAGGTGTCAAATTTCAGTTCTTGATATATCCGCTTCGCAAATTTCTTGGGATCTTCACCATTGTTAGCGACAGTAAGAACAAATCCTAAGACACGCTTATTTTCCCCGATATGCATATCAACAGGATCTGCGGTATATCCCAACCCTTTTTTACGGAATGATTGGAACATCTTTTGTTGAGCGGCATCAAAAAATCTTGATTCCGCGAACGTGTGCACTGAATAGTCTGTCTTGGGAAGCAACCACGCATAATGAATCTTTATTTGCTTATCCTGAGTTTTAGAATGTTTTTTATACGTTGCTCCTTGTTTATAACGAGGATTTATTTTATTTAATAAAGAAGTATCTATCGTCATTGATTTTCCCTTCCTCCTGGGCATGGCACTTATATTTTTTTCCAATTCTTTCAATACTGTTTTGGTAATAACGGGTGAGCCTTCAACAAAAACAGTTGCAATCATCCCTTGAGGGACAAAAACATGCTTGTGATATTGCCGGACATCTTCTGCTGTCAATCCACGTACTTCTCCTTTCGTACCCAACGGGTTATATATCTGGGGATGATCCTGTGGCAAAAGTGTTCTTTCAAGCAGATTCAGCCTTTCACTTATATTGCCATCACTTTGGTATTCATATATCTCACCTAAAACAACATTTTTTTCATTCTTCAAAGAAGACTCAGTTACAACCAATGGCCGGGTAACCTGCTCCAAAGCGACAGGCACAACCGGCAAAATACCATGGTCTTTCACCCGGGGATGTGCCCTTCCGCGCATGATTAATTCCATGTGCGTAGAGAACGTCATAGCATTATAATAGGCTTCTTTCTCGTTTGCTAAAAAATGAGGTTTATTAAATATAAAATGCTCAACTAAATGAGAAACTCCTCTTTTGCCGACAGGTTCATAATAAGAAGCATGAGGAAAATGGATATTTACCCGCACATCCGCTGCATCTTCTACACGCCTCGTTGTACCAACAATTAAAGCACCGTTTGCCAATTGCCGGAGTGCAACTCCATGCTTGGAGAGATATTGCTGCTCCTGTCCTTTTGGGACAAAAATATCAACATCTCCCTTAAACTGTTTAAACTTACTTTTAGGCATAGTAAGGTATTATATAGAAATATTATAGGATTGTCAATCGAGTGGTGTTTACGTTATTTTTGAGGAGGTGGCTCAAAACATTCAGGTTGATATTCAGTTTTTTCAAAAGGAGCGGCTGCGTTCCATCC
>CAMPGJ010000158.1 GCA_946885425.1 uncultured bacterium | reverse complement strand
ATATTACTTAGTGTAGCAACTGTTTTTAAAAGTGGCAATAATCTATTTCCGGATTTGTAAGCTTAATTGTAAGCATATTTGTAAGGGTAGTAATATTATTAGTAAGGGCATATACTTTTAATATGAGTAGTATAAAATTTCTTGGAGCCTCGGGAGAAGTCACGGGGTCATGCTATTTGTTAACAGGGGAAAATAAAAATCAGGTCTTAATAGATTTTGGTATGTTTCAAGGCGGCAGAGATATTTCCGAGCTTAATTACAAACCTCTTGATTTTAATCCGGCCAGCCTTAAGGCAGTATTCTTAACCCACGCGCATCTTGACCACTGTGGAAGACTTCCTCTTCTGATATACCCTGGTTTCCTGGGCAAAATATATATGACTGCGCCGACACGAGATCTTGTTGAGGTTATACTAACTGATTCTGCCAAAATCGCTGAAGAAAAAATTGATTTTATGCCTCTCTATGGAGCCGATGAAGTCTACAAAGTACTTCAAATGATAGAAGTCATTGAATATGAACAAACAATAACAGTAGAAGAATTTAGTGTCACTTTTAAAGATGCAGGTCATATTCTCGGCTCTGCAAGCATAGAAATAGTCGACAATACTAATGGGAAAAAAATAGTCTTCAGTGGAGATTTAGGAAACACACCTGAAGATATTATAAAACCAGCCGTATACAGTGATGATGCAGATGTTGTCGTTATGGAAACTACTTATGGCAGCTCTTCACATCCTAATGAAGATGTTTCAAAAATACTGATGGAGGAAATAAATGCTGTCGAAGATACTGGTGGAGTATTGCTTATACCAGCATTCTCGCTAGAGAGAACGCAAGAACTTCTGCACAGAATTAATCATTTAAAGAAAGAGGGCAAGGTACGGGCTGACACACCAGTATTTATGGATAGCCCTATGGGCATCCGGGCAACAGAAATTTTCAAACAATTTAAACTATTTTATAACGAAGAAATGCAAAGTCATACAGATAATGAACCCTTTGAATTTGAAGGCCTTGCAACTACCATAGAGGCACGGGATAGCAAAGAAATTATCAAAGCCATGGAACCAAAAGTTATTATCGCTGGATCAGGCATGATGTCAGGCGGTCGCATTCTCCATCACGCATTAAATTATCTGCCGCTTCAAACAACCAGAATTCTCTTTGTTGGATATCAGGCAGAAGGCACTCTGGGTAGGCAGATTATCAACGGGGCCAAAACTGTAAAGATAAAAGACAGAAAGCAAATGAAACAAGTTCCGATACGCGCATCTGTACGAAGCATTACTACCATGAGCTCTCATGCTGACCAGCAAAAATTATTTACTTGGCTAGAACATATAAAAGGGGTAAAAAAAGTATTCCTCATTCATGGAGAAAATCCACAACGCGAAGCATTTGCACATCTTATCAAAGAGAAATTGGGTATTCAGAATATTGTCATGCCGCTAATAGGTCAAGAGCACGAACTTGGATCGACATCTCCTTCTCAGCCTACGATAACCCAGAGCCCTGCACCTGCTTTTGCCGCTCCTACACTTGATAAAGAAGATGAACTGGAAAGCCAATAAATGTTCCGTATTGCTCCGCGGCTATTTCCAAAGCCTTTTTTTCAGATATTTTTAGTGTTCTAAAAGGGGATAGTGTAATAAACAAAGAATCTTTCTTAACCATCTTCTTCCATGTACCGATGATCTGACCATCTATCACAATAATCGGAAAAAATATCCCATTTCCCCCCGGAACGACTCTTTGCGCATGAGCAGCCTCTAGAGCAGCGCTACGGTCCCGATACCCAAGCATATATTCCTCAAAAGCGGGGAGAAGATATGCAGTAGGAGATAAAGCCTGCCTGCCGGCAGGCAGGTCTGGAAGACCTTTAAGCATCCAATATACATTACCTTCAATTGTCTCTTGCGAAAATTTTGATCCAAGCAGTGCTATACCAATCCTTGCATCCGAAACCTTCAACCCGGTCCACCAAACAAAGTCCTGCAGCGTTGCCGGTCCATGACTAGAGAAGTACGTTTTGGCCAACTTAGCCAAAGCCTCCTCTCTTTCCAAATCTTTCGATGGAGCTATCCACTCATCTAATAAAACAAATGTCGGCTGCTTGCCCCGCGTAGCCTTGGCAGAGTGGGGCTTACCCCTATGTGGGCCAAAGCAAAGTAATCCTTCCTGAGCCAGAACACCAAAAATGTGATTACCACGCTGCCCTTCGGCTGAGATATTAGCGCGTTCAAGTACCTCGCGCATTTCTCCTCTCGTCAATATTTTCCCGCCCTCCATCTCCCTGACTAAAATTTTCCGGCTTTTTGCAAATATTTCTTCATTCAAATCAAGGCTCCTATGACGAGAAGCCATACCTGAAATAATTCTCGGTGTCATCAACTTGAGCATCCAACGGATATCTTCAGCAGGAACAAAATGAAGCGTCCCTCGCATCGGCCAGGTACGGACAATCTCTCTATTCACAATAGCCTGTTCAACGTCTGCAATTTGAGCATCCTTTGTACGCAGTCCCACACCCCACAGAGCCGCCGGATAATCCTGAGCCTGCAT
>CAMPGJ010000157.1 GCA_946885425.1 uncultured bacterium | reverse complement strand
AGATTCTAAAATCGGATTCACTTACGGCGCAATATTTAAATGGAAGTATGGAAAGGATGTGCCATATCGCCCAGAGCTAAATCCAAAAAATGCTGATTTAGTTTTTCTTATTGTTCTAGCTAATACAGAACAAAGCAAAAAACAAGATTTTATTAATTTTCGTACACCACCTTCCATATATGGTACAACATCGAAATGGGTACTTGATGGAACGGAAATATTAAAGCGTGAGAAAATTAAGATTATGAAATAGCATAGGTTATGCTAATATAGATATATGAAAATACTTGTTACTGGTGGGGCTGGGTATATTGGTAGTCATATGGTGAAAGTCCTTTTGGAAAAGGGATATGACGTTGTGGTTGCTGATAGTTTGGAAAAAGGATTCCGCGATGCTGTTGATGAACGGGCTGCTTTCTACGAAGGTAATCTTTTGGATAAAGCATTTGTTACAAAGATTTTTGATGAGAATCACTTTGATGGCGTGATCCATTTTGCTGCTTATATCGCTGTAGGTGAGTCTATGGAGCACCCTGCTATGTATTTTGAGAATAACACCACTGGGGCACTGCATGTGCTGGAAGCGATGGTTGAAAAGAAAGTTACTAATTTCATCTTCTCTTCAACGGCAGCTGTGTATGGGACGCCTATCAGGATGCCTATCGATGAGGAACATCCAAAAAAACCAGAAAGTCCTTACGGGGATAGTAAGCTAATGGTTGAGCAAATGCTGCAATGGTTTCACCAGATACATGATATGAATTTCGTTGTACTTCGTTATTTTAATGCATCGGGTGCATCACTGGACGCTAGTACCGGAGAGCGCCATGCTCCTGAGACGCATATTATTCCGAATGTAATCAAAGCCGCATTAAATGGAACAACCTTCCGTTTATTTGGTGAAGATTATGACACGCCTGATGGCACCTGCATAAGGGACTACATCCATGTTCTTGATCTTTGTGAAGCGCATGTTCTTGCTTTAGAAAAGTTATGGAATAAAGGGGGGTATGGTTTCTATAATGTGGGAACAGGAAATGGATATTCAAATAAGGAAATTGTTGAAATGGTAAAAAAGGTAAGCGGTGTTGATTTAGTGGTTGAAATCGCAGAAAAGCGGGCAGGAGATCCCAATCAGCTCATTGCAGATGCATCAAAAATAAAGTCAGAACTTAGCTTTGAGCCCAAATATTCAGATCTTGAGAATATTGTAAAAACAGCGTTCGCTTGGCACAGCTCGCACAATGAGCAGAAGTTATAAAGTCATAAGGTTATAAAGTGCGACTTAAAGACTTTCGACTTGAAGGCTTGATGACTATATGAAAATCGGTATTGATGTTTCACCATTGGAAAGCGGGCATAAGGTCCGGGGAGTGGGTTTTTATCTGGAGCACCTGAAAAATGGATTACTTGCGCATTTCCCTGATAATGAGTATGTTTTTTTTACACAGCAAGAAAAGCTGCAAGAGGCTGTAGATGTGGTCCATTATCCGTATTTTGATCCATTCTTTAGAACGTTACCATTGAAAAAAAAATATCCTCAGGTTGTTACGGTTCATGATCTGACACCGCTTGTATTTCCCTCACATTTTCCTGCCGGGGTAAGAGGCAAGCTAACGTGGCAGTTACAGAAGCATAATTTGCAGAAATCAGACCGAATCATCGCAGACTCAGAAGCCTCGAAGAAGGATATTATCCGACTTGCAGGCATTGCAGAAAACAAAATCGACGTTATATATCTAGCCGCCGCAGAGGAGTTCAAGAAACTCTCAACTCTCAACTCTCAACTCTCAATTCGGGACAAATATTCTCTTCCAGAGAATTTTGTTCTGTATGTTGGTGACGTCACGTGGAATAAGAATCTTCCTCGGTTATTAAGAGCTATTAAGGAGATCAACCTGACTTTAGTAATGGTGGGGAAGAGTCTGGCTCAGAAGGATTTTGATCGTTCAAACCCTTGGAATAAAGACCTTGTTGAGGTTAATCAATTAGCAGAGGATGATAAAAGGATCATCAAACTTGGTTTTGTCCCTACAGAAGATTTGGTTGCTATATATAATAGTGCAACAGTATTTGTCATGCCATCTCTCTATGAAGGGTTTGGATTGCCAATTTTGGAAGCAATGCAATCAGGTTGCCCGGTTGTAACGACAAAAGGCGGTTCTCTCCCTGAAGTTGCGGGAGAAGCAGCATATTATGTAGACCACTCCGATATCAATAGTATCGCCAATGGGATAGGGGAGGTATTCTTCAGCGATAAACTTCAGCGCGAGTTATGCGAGAAGGGTTTGGTGCAGGCCAAGAAATTCAGCTGGAAACGCACCGCTGAAGAGACGATTGAAGTTTATCGCCGGGTTATAAAGTTATAAGGTTATCAAGTTATAAAGTAGAGAACCGATGAGTAAATAAATATGAAGATAACTAAATTTGAAGAAATTATTGCATGGCAGAAGTCAAAGGAATTAACTATTATCAGGTTTTATTAAAACTATCTAACAGTACTTTATAACCTTATAACTTGATAACTTTATAACATATGCGTAACAAAGTGAAGCAATTTATGAAGCATCCTCTTATTTATGGGAGTGCTATTATTGTGGTTGGGAATTTGGTGGGGAATTTCTTTAACTTC
>CAMPGJ010000156.1 GCA_946885425.1 uncultured bacterium | reverse complement strand
TCATCATTGGACTATAAAACAACACTTGCCAATATTACAAAGCTTGCTGTCCCGTCAATCGCTGATTGGTGTTCAATTGATTTAGTTAATGAAGAAGGCCAGCTAGAACAGGTAAACATAGCACATAAAGATCCTGCCAAAGTAAAATGGGCAAGAGACTTGCGTAAAGTAAATCCGCCAAAAATGGATGCCCCAACAGGTATACCACACGTCATCAAAACAGGTAAATCAGAATTATATGAACAAATTGATGACGAGATGCTGGTACAAGCAGCTAAAAATAAGGAAGAGCTGGAGCTATTACGTAAATTAGAATTTTCATCGGCAATGATTGTTCCACTTAGCCTGAATGGTAAGGGGATAGGAGGTATCTCATTTATATCAACAGAGGCTAAAAAACATTATACGCATGAAGATTTACTGTTCGCGGAAGAGTTGGCTAAAAGAGCTTCACTCGCTGTACAAAATGCGACATTATTCAACCAGGCAGAAACAGCGATTGCCCTGCGTGATGAATTTATTTCCGTAGCTTCACATGAGTTAAAAACACCTGTAACAAGCTTAAAAATGTATTTGAAAATAATCCAAAAACAAATGGAAAAAGTAACTACTGAACAGCTTCCAACTCTGGAGAACATGGATATTCAGTTAAATAAACTGACATTTCTTATCAATGATTTATTAAGCGTATCCAGATTGCAGCATGGACAAATGGAATTTACTATGGAGGAATTTGATCTCAATAAGGTTATTAGTGAAACTATCGAGTCAGTCCAGCAAATTTCGCAAAGACATACAATACATATCAAGGGGAATGCTGAACGGGAAGTATATGGTGATAAATACCGTGTTTCACAAGTATTAACGAATTTGCTTACGAACGCGGTCAAATATTCTCCAAAAGCTGATGTTGTGCGCGTTACTGTAAATGGCGGCAAGAACGGGGTAAAAGTTAGTGTACATGATTCTGGAATAGGTATCGGTGAAAAACATCAGGAAAAGATCTTTGATCAATTTTACCGCGTAACCTCATTTGAAGAAAGAACATATCCAGGCCTGGGCATGGGGCTGTATATCTCAAGCGAAATTATCAAACGTCATGGGGGAACAATGGAAATCCAAAGCGAAAAAGGAAAAGGCTCCACTTTCACCTTCACGATTCCGTATAAAAACTAGGGAGTAGGTTGTAGGTTATAGCATTTTGTCCTATTATTCATCGTGTATAGATGTCTGGTAAGGATGGAGATATACCGTGCTAACCTTCTTTTTTTTACCAAGATTTATGACTTTATGAGGTTTTATTAGTAACTCTCCCCAGGAAATTCCTTTGATACTAACAGCAGGATTTTCCACGTATGCACCTCGCGCGTTAGCCCGGGTTTCATGCGGGGGGTTACTCACCAGTGCATCTACTTGCGCATCAGAGACAATGGTTAATCCAGTTTTTCTCGGATATAACAAACGTCCACCTTCTTTCGGATAATAGCTATCCCAACTCATATCATGAAGTACAGCTTCAGGATTATCCGCCAGCAACGGGCCAATATTTTTCCGTTCGAGCCAAAGCTTTTTACTTGCCCAACCGATCCGTGTAGCAAGTGGTTTTATATCTCCGGTTTTGGCAGTATTGTCTAGATCACCGCAAACTTTTTGCCACTCTGCTACTGCAAATTGTTCATCTTCAGGGAGCTGAAACCTTTTTGCAAATTCAGCTGCAATGTCAGCTAGTTCTGTTTGGATTTGTATGGCAGTCATTTTTCTTCCATCTGATAGCCGGAGTTTTTCTTTAAATGTAGTATCAATTGATACGATCTCTTCTGCATTTGATGTAGCACTCAGCGCAAGTTTTGTAAGTCTTTTATTGAGATCTATCTCTTTTGGATGCTCTAAAACCCGCATCAGTACGGAAGTAGTAGCCATCGCCATAAATGTTCCCCAAGGTGAGCTATCATCTCCAGTGTAATCTTCTATACGGGCAAATCCATTATCCTCATCTGTTTTATCTTTGAATTTAGAATCTTTCAAAGCATATGCTTTTTGGGAAAGAACATATCCCTCAGGTGTGACCATACCCGCCCATGTATAAAAACGTGTTGCTGAATGAATTTTCATTACTGCATTGTCTTTTATCTTGCTTGCAGCTTTTTCTGAAGTTATATGATTCATATGGAATCCTGCTTTGTTGATAGTTTTTCCCTCTACAGTAGCGCTCCGCCGGAAAATCATGACATCCATTTCACTTTCACGGGCAAGCTTTTGCACGACTTTAATAGCTGCCAATGTGCCAGCCAGCGCTCTTTTGGGGCCTAACTGCTCTGCAGTACATGATTCAAAAAGACTCATATCGGGATATATTCTTTGTCCGTTTGAGAGCCATGCTTCATGAGCATAGGGCTGATATGCGGTAAATCCAGCCTTTTTAAAATTTGCAGGATCCATCATAGATAAAATCGCTCTGGTGTCTTCACCTTTCTTTTCTATACGAGTTATTCTTACATTGCCATGATTACGCAAATTGACATGATCCTCTGCCTCAGTACCCATAATTCTGGGAGGCGCGCCAATAGCAAAATCTTCGGGTGTTATTAATCTCTCAGCCATAATAATAGAAACCTGTTTGGTAGATTCCTAGCATTATACCGACAAGAACCAACATTTGCAAAGTAGAGTATGATTTAGGAGAACACAAAATTA
>CAMPGJ010000155.1 GCA_946885425.1 uncultured bacterium | reverse complement strand
GAACTACTTGTAACGAAAGTTGTTCATAAAGTTTCACAAGATATTTTGAAATCTTCCATATCACTCGATGATCATCAAAAGCTTTTAACAGACTCTTTAGAAAAAGCAAAAAAAGAGGGAATGTTTGACTAATACCATTATGGGAACACTTGATCTATCAGCTTTCTTCCAGACAAAGGCACAAGCAAATGATTTTTCTGCCCGCCTTTCTCAGATATCAGAAAAACTTTATAATACTAATTTCAATCTAGAAAAAATGCTCACTGATCAACTGGGTATTAAAAAGAAGGATGCCTTCATGTCTCTTTTGCGGCAGAATAAAATTGATGTAAAAGCTAATTCTGTACTAAAAACATTTTTTTCATCAATAACAGAAGACATTGCTACTCTTCCAGTTTTGTCTCTCACATTAGCATTCGAACCAAAAGAAAAAACATTGCAAAAACTATCGGAATGGTTTGTATTAAACTTAAATAGACAAACTGTTTTTGACATTTCTGTTGACCCTGAACTGATTGGTGGAGCATCTATTAGTTTTAAAGGAAAGCATATGGACTTCTCTATTCGCCCAGCATTTGATGAAATAATCAATGATGTCCTTAACTCAAAATCAAAAACTATAGAAGCAAAAGACTCATCACTCCATCAAGAAGTAGACCATCTTTCAATCTAATCTATAAATAAATGAGCGTACAATTTAACAATTATTTAAAAAAAACCGGTGAATATGGAATCGTCCATCAAGTAAGCCATCCCATTGTGTTTATTGAAGGATTACCAATGGTAAAAACGCACGAAGTTATCATGTTTGAAAGCGGACAAAAAGGAGAAGTTTTTACTATCAACCGGGGCAGGATAGAAGCGAGAGTTTTTTCACATGAACCGATAAAAGTCGGTACCAAAGTCACAAGAACCGATGAGTTACTTTCAATTCCCGTCGGCAAAGAACTTTTAGGGCATACCATAAATCCTTTAGGAGAACTGCTTGATCCAAGCATTCCATTTACCAAACCGAAAGAGTACCGCAATCTTGATGCAACACCAGGGGGCATAGCAACAAGAGCAAAGATTACTAATCATTTAGTAACTGGCATCTCATTAATAGATATGTTGATACCACTCGGGCGAGGACAACGTGAGCTTATCATCGGAGACAGGAAAACAGGTAAAACGTCAATTTTAATGACAGTCATCAAAAATCAAGTGAGTGATTTAGTTGTTCCAATATATGCAGCCATAGCAAAGAAAAAAAGCGATATTAAAAAGCTGCAAGAATTCTTTGTGCAAGAAGGCATTATGGATAAAATAATAATTGTGGCAACATCATCATATGATTCTCCTAGCCTCATTTATCAAACCCCGTATGCTGCTATGGCTATCGCAGAATATTTCCGTGATTTAGGCATACATACATTGCTTGTATTTGATGACCTATCAACACACGCTAAATTTTACCGTGAATTATCACTTCTTGCCAGGCGTTTTCCAGGTCGTGATTCTTACCCCGGAGATATCTTTTATATCCATTCCAAATTACTTGAAAGAGGCGGAAACTTCAAACATCCAAAAGTTGGTGACGTATCCATCACATGTCTTCCCGTTATTGAAATTGTTGAAGGAGATTTGACAGGTTATGTCTCCACAAACGTTATGGGTATTACGGATGGCCATCTTTATCTAGACAGTAATATCTATTACCAGGGTCTCAGACCTGCCGTAAACATTCCCCTCTCGGTTACCCGTGTAGGCAGACAAACGTTAAATAAATTGACAAGAGAAGTCAATAAAACACTTACTGCCTTTTTATCCCAATACGAAAAAATGCAAAATTTATCACACTTTGGGCAGGAGTTAACTGAAGATGTAAAAAAAGATTTACGTATTGGAGAATTAATTTATAGGTTTTTTAATCAGCCATATCAAGTAACAGTGCCACTTATGACACAGCTTATTATCATATCTATGCTTCTTCAGAATCTCATAGAAAGCAAAGAGGTTCTAGAAAAAGTCAGGAAAGAGTTAATTCATATAAATGAGTCCAAAGATGAGCGTCAAAAAATTTTGTATGAGCTAGCATCAGCTACTGATATAATAACCTTTAACGAAACAATTTTGAAAAATAAAGACGCTTTGTTACCAGCAGATGCAAAGACGCCAATGACCGATATTGTAAAAGAACAGGCTGCACCAGTTGCTCCTGAAATAGCAACCTCAGCTAACCCAGAACAACCTAATGATCAACCTACTATACCTTCCGAAAATAATTCATCTCAAAAAGAAATAACGCAGGATAGCAGCAAAGAGGAAAAACCAACTAAATAATATCGGTTATTCTCAATGATTTGTGAGAATTTGCATTTAAGATATGGCACAAAAAAAATTAATAAATGAAGAGCTTGAAGCATTAAATAGTATACGAGATTTGGCTCAAAGTTATGAGGAAATTGCCGTTATCCGCATTCAGAAAATTAAAGATTCTGTTTTGAAAACAAGAGAATTTTTAACAGATCTCTCTGACGTTTTTGTTGATTTGAAATCCTCTTATGAACGGGAATTGAAAGAGCTCATGGAAAGAATAAAAAAAGGAGATAATAAAGTATTACCTGTTCTACAAAAAAATAATAAAACTCTACTAGTATATCTTTCATCTAACGGAGGACTCTATGGTTCTGTCACGCAGAAAACATACAACTTATTCGTCAA
>CAMPGJ010000154.1 GCA_946885425.1 uncultured bacterium | reverse complement strand
GGGATGAACTTCTTCTTGATATCCAAACGCTTCTTTTACCTCCTCAAGCGGGAATACTTTATCTACACTTGCTGTAATCTTCCCATCATCAACAAGCTGTGCCAAACGTGAAAGATGCTCTGTATTGATCTTAGTACCCTGCCCGATGACGGTCACTCCGTGCTCCTGAGCAAGATTTTTATCTGGTTCACCAAGCATAGAGACAAAGATGCCTCCCTGCTTTAGGACGGCAAAGGATTTATTTGTTGTTTCACCACCTACGGTATCATAAACAGCATCATAATCCTTCAATAATTCTTCAAACTTCTGTGTTTTATAATCAATAACTTCATCCGCACCTAACTCTTTAGCAAACTGCACATCATCTGTATTTACTGTTGTAGCAACGTACGCACCCAATGATTTGGCAAGCTGAATTGCAATATGTCCGATTCCCCCTGCTCCTCCATGGATAAGAATCTTTTGACCACTTTCTAGTTTTATGTGATCTTCAAGGGCTTGTACAGCACTCGATCCTACAAGTGGTAATGCCGCTGCTTGTTCAAAGCCGATACTGTGTGGCTTTTTGGCTGTATTTGCTCCATTTGCGGCAGCCAATTCTGCAAAAGAACCGGAACCGGTTCCCAACGCAATTGCCTGTCCATAAACCTCATCACCAACCTGAAAATCTGATACCCCTGCCCGCAATGCTTCCGACATAGCTGATGCAGGCGGGCCATTTACTTCTTTTACAACTCCTGAATAATCTCCACCCATGGTAAAAGGAAATTGCAATGGGATAGCATCTTTCATGTACCCTGCGCGGAGCTTCACATCAAACGGATTAATACTGGCTGCTTTTACCTCAATAAGGAGTTGACCTTCTTTTAAGACAGGCTGTGATGTGTTTTCATTTACTTCCAAAACTTCTTTATCACCGTAATTATTAATTTGTACTGCTTTCATAATTATTGTATAATATGACTATAAATATTGTAGCGCTATAAAATTTATAGTACTACATACCATGGGATGCGTCAAGAATGAAAAATGTAAGTAAGTGCTCAGAAAAAGAATTGAAGATGCTAGGAGACTTCTGGACTCTGGCTATTATCCAGGCGCTTCATGATGAACAAAAACGGTTTTCTCAACTGGAGCGGGAACTCGCAGGTGTGAATCCTTCAACCCTCACTAACCGGTTAAAAAAACTGGAGCAGCAAAAAATTATAAAAAGGAAGAAAGAGACACTTGATAAACTTTCCGTTGTTTACGAACTCACTGATAAAGGAAAAGGCATCATGCCCGTCCTCGATCAAATAAGGATATTTGCTGAAAAATATCTATAAACCTATGGTAACATATACAAACTCTTTTATAATCAAAGCATGAGCATACTCAACCGGATTTTACATCTTTCTTTAAAAATTAAAATTTTTGCTATTGTTCTGATTCTTCTCGCCGGATGGCTCTTGATTCCAAAATTATTTGCAGGCAAAGCACAGCAGCCACAATACCAAACAGCAACAATAGAAAAAGGTACACTCATCAGCACAGTAGCGGAAAGTGGTAACGTCACTTCAACCAGCCAGGTCACCGTAACATCACCGGCAAATGGTGTTCTGGAAGAAGTATATGTACAAAATGGGGAAACTGTCGAAGCTGGACAGAATTTATTCAAAGTCAAAGCTACCGCCACACCAGCAGAAAAGGCATCCGCCTATGCTAATTATCTCGCGGCACAAAATGGTCTTAACAGCGCACAGTCCAAACTAAATTCATTACAATCCGCCCTTTTTAAAGCAAACCAGGCATTCGTGAACGATAAAGGAATCACTAATCCTTCTGATCAACAAAAAACAGACCCCAAGTATATTATTGAACAAGCAGATTGGCAGCAAGCAGAAGCAGATTATAAAAATCAACAAGGAGTTATCAACCAAGCACAAGCATCGTATACCAGTGCTGCTCTTTCTTATCAGGCAACACAGGACTCCATAGTCACAGCACCCATTGGTGGTACGATAGCAAATCTTTCAGTAGCCGCCGGCAGCAGTGTCACTGCCTCTTCAGGGAACAACAGCACAAATTCTTCGAGTACATCCACAAACACCAGCTCAACAATACTAGTTATCGGCAATTTCTCAGATCTGACAGTTAGTACATCAGTAAACGAAATTGATATCTCAAAAATTAGAACGGGACAGAAAGCCACAATAACTCTTGATGCTTTTCCCGAAAAAACTTTTGTCGGCACAGTCGCAAGCGCTGACACAATTGGTACGGCCAATTCAGGGGTCGTCACATATAACGTCTATGTCACATTCGTTTCTCCCCCATCTGATATCAGACCAGGCATGACAGCCTCCGTCACAATCCAAACAGAGAGACATGATGACGTAATAAAAGTACCATCCAGTGCAGTGCAAACGATTAACGGAGAATCAACGGTTCGGGTTATGAAAAACGGTAAGATGTCACAAGTAGTTGTGGAGACCGGTATTTCCTCAGACAGCGAGACAGAAATCATCTCAGGAATCTCAGAAGGAGATACCGTTGTAACCAGCACTGTGGTTCCATCTACGACACGTTCAGGCCAAAACACCTCCCCCTTCTCAAGCTTTGGTGGAGGCAACCGGGGATTTGGTGGAGGAGGCGGAGTTCAGATAAGGAGATAACATCACGAATTTTCAATTTGAAATTTGTAATTTTTAATCAAAATTTAATATCTAAATTTTAAAATATGTAGTGTCGCGATTCACTGTGTCCCTTCGTAGCTT
>CAMPGJ010000153.1 GCA_946885425.1 uncultured bacterium | reverse complement strand
TCATAATAGTGTGGTAGGCCTTGGTATAAAAAATTCTTTTCTTATGCTCTTCGGATCTATTATATTAATCATATTGCTTGTGGTTTTGATAGGCTCTACGGGGAGAAAAGAAAAAAATACGAAGAGAGCAATTGTTGCACATGAAAAAATGGCTCCTACAGAGCGGATTGTTCCTACGCTCGTTCAATCTGAAATAGAATCTGAATCGGTATATGAATTAATAAATAGTTGTTCTGGCAATGAATGTTTATTTGAAAATAAGTCTCAAAGTGATGTAGAAGGGTTCGCTAAATTGAAAGGTTATTACCATCAATATGAATCTATAGATTATAAATCTATAAATATAGAAAAGAGAGTTGTTTGTAAAAGTATAATCGTAACAGGGGGAAGCGAGAGGTTGATAAGACATTTTAATGAGTGGATTGACAGGGAAAATAGAATAAATAAAAAGGATAAAGATGAAAATTTGATGGTGAACATCGAAATTGATCGCTTAGAAAACGATATTAAACAAAAAATAACTTCATCCACTATTAGTAATCAAGTAGAGCTTGGGGTTATCCGTATAACTCCTGTAGGAAGAGGAGAAGCATCTACTTGTTCGAGCTTTGTAGATGTGATTTATGCAAAAGACGCGCGTTAAGATATATGGAAGAGAACGTTATAGAGAAAAATTTGAGAGCTCGTAGAGTTAATCCCACTAGCCCCTTCAATGAAGGGGGAACAGTTCCCCCTTTTACTGAAATAGGTGGGGCAGCCGAGGGATTAGCTCTTGGTTTTGGTCTTGCATAGGGGAAATGAAGAGGGATATACTAAAGATATGATGAAGAAGTTGGTTATTGTTCTTGTTGCTCTTCTGGTTATTGCTGGGGTTTTAGCTGGGCTTTATTTCTTTACGCCTCTCTTTAAAGGTAAAAAGGCTTCTGATATTCGATATTTTGAAGACTGTGAGGAAGCCGGAGGTTTGGTGGTCGATACGCATCCGAGAGAATGTCATATGAAAGATAAGCGGGTATTTATCGAGGAAGGAAATGCTTGGGAATTGCGAGATACTATCGAACTGAAGGAGCCTCTTCATAGAGCAGTAGTGGAATCTCCATTCAAAGTGGAAGGAAAGGTATGGGCATCATGGTTCTACAATAAACAGTTGTCAATGAAGCTGTTAGACGAGAATCAAAGAGTAATTGGTACAGCAACGCTCAAAGCTTCTGAGGAAGTGGTAGAAGACTCATGGATTCCTTTTGTGGGTGTTATGCATTTTGAGGATCCTCAGACGGCAAAGGGAAGTCTGGTAATAGAGAAAACAAATCCTGAAAACTTGGATTCCAGTGGAAATGAGATAAAGCCTGGTCCACTGATTGTGCCAGTCTTATTCAACTTTAATCCAACACCTACTCCGACAGTGCCTCCTACGCCTACTTTGCCACAGTCAAAGTAATAATCGTAGGGGCACGATGCATCGTGCCCGTACTGTGAACGATGCATCGTGCCCGTACAGGGTAATTGTCAACTGTTAGTTGTTAAGGTAATATAATAGTATGGCAAGCAGTTCAAGTTCTCTTCATAACCGCAAGTTAATTAATGAGATTATAACTTCTCCTTCAACCCGCCAGTATCTTTTCCGAGGTATTGAGCCTGCTAATCAAGGATACATACTTCTTAAGCTTCCCAACCGGATTCAAAAAGATATTTTGAGAAAGAATACTGATGATGAAATACTGAATTTTTTGAATCCGCTTGATCCCGATAAGGCGACAGATATTATTCAATTGTTAGATAAACATCGTGCTCAAAAGATAACAGAGAGGCTAAATGAAAATATTAAAGAAAAAGTAGAATTTTTGCTTAAATTTAATCCCAAAGCAGCAGCCGGATTAATGAATCTTAATTATATTATTATTCCACAAGATACAAAGCTAAATAATGTAATTGCTGAGCTTGTGGAGTATGAGGAAAGAACTGGAAAATTTCCTTCAATACTTGTTATTAATGAAGGGAAATTGGTTGGAGAACTCCCAGGTTCTGTTTTGGCGCTCCATAAGGATATCCATTTAGAGCCCAAACATATCCGAAAATTGGCTTCTATACGGTACGATAGTGAGGCACAAAAAGTGGTCCAATCATTTGTCAAAAATCCTCACACCAAGGTTGTTGTTCTAGATAGTGATGAGAGTATTTTGGGTGTCATTCATTCTGATGAGGTACTTCGACTTATTGATAAGCATGCGATGCGGGATCTGTATGGTTTTGCGGGTGTTCATAATGAAGAGAGTTCACTTGATCCGGCATTAACAAAGGTAAAGTTCCGTTATAAGTGGTTAATTCTTAATTTGGCAACAGCTTTTCTAGCGGCATGGACTGTGGGATTGTTTGAGGGCACCATTGCTAAATTCACTCTTCTAGCGGTATATATGCCAATTGTGGCGGGAATGGGTGGTAATGCCGGTACTCAGGCTTTGGCTGTTGCTGTGCGGGGAATAGTGATGAAAGAGGTTGATTTGAAGACAAGTAGAAAACTTATTATTAATGAAATGATAAGCGGAGGAATTAATGGAGTCATTAATGGTGTTTTAGTTGCGCTCATAGCAACTTTTGTTAATCAGAGTCCTATGCTTGGATTTGTTTTATTCACAGCGATGGTAATCAATTTGGTTACTGCAGGATTCTTTGGTGCTTTAGTTCCGGTACTTATGAAATCTCTCGGTAAAGATCCGGCCTCTTCTGCCACAATTTTCATCACGACAGCGACTGATGTAATAGGTTTCTTCGTTTTCTTAGGACTTGCAGCTATTATGTTA
>CAMPGJ010000152.1 GCA_946885425.1 uncultured bacterium | reverse complement strand
GCAAGCCGAAGAAAAAGCAGCAGAGCAAGCTTTAGAAAAACTAGGTTCTCAAACGGAAAAAGGCGATAAATAACAGCCACTTGAGAAGCTGTAGAAAAAATGATACAATTGCTACATTGTTAAATTGCTGAATTGTTCAGCCAAAAAGGCTGATTCTAATCGGCTAAAGGCCGAACAATGTAACAATAGAACAATTTAACAATTATTTTATATTTATGTCACTAGTAATCAGACTTACAAGAACAGGTAAAAAAGGAGAACGCAAGTTCCGTGTCGTTGTAAAAGAAAAACGCAGCAAGAGAGACGGCGGCTATCTTGATCTATTGGGCTGGTACCAAAAGACAAAAGATAACAGCCAAAAGCAGATCGACATGGACAAATATAATCATTGGGTTAGCCAGGGTGCACAACCAAGTGCTACTGTGGCAGAAATTGTAAAATAATGAAAGACACACTTCACTTTATCGTTACCTCTATTGTTGATAATCCTGACGCAGTTGAAATTGCCGAGCATGAAGAAGATGGTATTCAAAATTTCGTTGTAACAGTACACAAAGATGACATGGGCAAAGTCATAGGAAAAGAAGGAAAAGTCATCCGAAGTATCAGAAACATTATGAAAATCAAAGCTATGAAACACGACGTAAGAATCAATATCTCCCTAGCAGAACAACCTCAAGAAGCCTAACGTCATCCTGAATTTATTTCAGGATCCCATGGGATTCCGAAACAAGTTCGGAATGACAAAAACAAACCCTATGAAAATAACTATTCTAACTTTATTTCCAGAGATGTTCCGGGGGCCGTTTGATCATTCGATTATTAAGCGGGTGAAGGAAAAGGGGTTGGTGGAGATTGAATATATTAATATCCGTGATTTTGGATTGGGCAAGCATAAAGTAATCGACGACACCCCCTATGGTGGGGGAGTAGGCATGGTCATGCGGGTTGATGTGGTACATGAGGCGATTGAGGAGGCACGCTCACGTCATTCTGGCCGTGTCCAGAATCTCTCAGAAACCTCCGTATCCGACGTTAGAGATTCTGGGCCGGACGAAGGAGGCCGCCTGCTTGACAGGGGTGGAGATGCCAGAATGACGGAAGAAAAAGCCCGTGGTACTTCCGAAAAGGTGGTTCTTCTAACCGCAAGCGGCAAGCAGTTCAAGCAATCCATTGCGCGAGAGTACTCCCAGCTTGACCATATCATCCTCATCTGCGGTCACTACGAGGGCATAGACGACCGGATTAGGAATTATATCGATGAAGAGATATCTATTGGTGACTTCGTCCTCACAGGCGGAGAGATACCTGCCATGCTGATTGCTGATGCTGTCACAAGATTGCTTCCTGGCGCAATAACAGAAGGATCTGTTGAAGATGAATCCTTTTCAGTAGAGGACCTACTGGAATACCCCCACTATACAAAGCCGCAAGAATATGATGGACATACAGTACCGGAAATTCTCATCTCAGGCAATCACCCGAAGATAGACGAGTGGAGGAGAGAAGAAGCAATTAAAAAAACAAAAGCAGTAAGACCAGACCTACTGAAGAAGTAAAGTTCTATTTTCCATTTTCCATTTATTGAGTTATTTTTCAATTCAATCAGTTTGTCAATTGAAAATCCAATGGAAAATGGTAAATGGACAATGGATTTTTTTTTGACAAGGTCAAAAAAGTGGTGTTGCCGAAGAGGAACCTTCATTAACTATATTGGGGAACACTGCGGCTGCTCCCGGTGTCCATGAGGAAAGCTTTTTTAAAAGCTCTTTTTTTGCCAAGGGCACAGCAGAAAGAGGCTCATCATCTTTCATATTTACCTTAGGAAGCGATTTTTGATAAAACTGCATGGTTATAGCAACTCCACCATCGCTTCCATTCATAGTTACTATTTCAGAAAGAGGCAATTTTGTTCCTACTTCCTGAACAAACCGCTTTATATTCTCGAATTGTCCATGGGCTACCACAGAAATTCGTATTACAGATAAATCTCTGTAGTTTGGATCTACTGTTTTATTTTTTGAAGAATCAACATCTCCTACCTGAAAATTAAAATCATCCAATGAAATAACTGAACGCACAGCAGATTCCGAAAGAGAATTAAGTATTAACGTAAAATCTCTTTCAGCAGGTATGGCGGCTGAAGCGATCTGAAGTTCTGAATTTAATTCGGATTTATTAAGTGAATTCATAAATTGAATGTTGTTCTTTATAATAGAAATTCTCTCTTGTGTAGCCATAACCTCTCCCCTTATAGAAAACCAATTTGTAAATTGTGGAACAATTACATTAAAAAAGAGCACGAAACAAACAATGAAAATAATCACAAATACTAGAATAGAGTAATAAGAGGAATCCTTATACCGGTAGTAATAAAACCGCAAGTTTTTCTTGCCCAACCATATTTCTTTTCTCATATAAGTAATAAAACTAACGTAACCAAATATCTATTTTTTGTTGTTTCTATTGAAAGATTACCCATTGATACCTGAGAAAAAACCTTTTTTTCTTTTACTTCACCTGTAAGATTGCCTACAAAGGTATTAAGAAGAGTCAATGATTTACTAGCTACAGTCAAAGAAAGTGTGTTTTTTTCTACCTTTAATGCTTCTACTTCTACACCATCAGGCAACAGACTTAATATAACTTCCAATGGTCGATCATACATCCTCCGCTTAGCAAGAACCTGCTCTGCTGCCTGTGTCCTCTCCTTTATCAAAAAAAGCTTTGCCATATCTGTATGGTGCTGAGAGAGCGTAACTCTAGCTAGCTTCTCCTGAGCTTTCAAATTTGGCAATGGAGATAGAGAGATAAGAATAAATAG
>CAMPGJ010000151.1 GCA_946885425.1 uncultured bacterium | reverse complement strand
TCTCAACTTTCAATTCTTAATTTGGGTTGCTTTCAACCTCATCTTTTCTTATAATTACACCTCAACAAGATGAAAGAGAGAAATAGAGGGAGAAAAGACATATTGAAAGCTGGTGCTCTTGGAGGAGGTATCTTATTCATAGCGGCCTGCACGTCACCTATAGGAGAAAAAACTGAATCTCAACCGAAAGAAACCACAATTTCAAAAGAAAGAGTAGAAGACTTTTTCGAAAAATACAACAATAAATATGTAGACTATGACGGCTTCTACGGCACACAATGTGTAGATCTTGTCCAATATTACAACAAAGAAGTTGTCGGCGGTTCTTTTCTTGCAGGAGAAGGAGCTGCTGATATATGGAAAACATATCCCAAAGATAAGTATAAAAGGATAGAGAACACACCTGAAGGCGTACCGGAAAAAGGAGATATCGTTATTTGGGATAGAATACCAAATAATAAGTACTCATACGGCCATATAGCCATCTTCAATAAAGGAAATGTTCATGAATTTACCGCCTTTGCACAGAATCGTCCTCAAGGAAGTCCCTCTCATTTTCAATACGAACAGAATTATCATCTTGTCCTCGGCTGGCTCCGACCGAAGAATATGGAAAGAGAAGGGGATAGGGGATAGATAACAATTCAATAATAGTTCTTCATTCTTGACTTGATGTATTTTTTTATATTATGATATTCTCATGAACGAAGAATCAAAAGAAATGCCTCAAAACACTGAGGTTATTGCAGAACAAATATCTCCTGAAGTAACTCAAGCACCAGAAGTAAAAGCTGAAGTAGCTCCAACCCCAGACAAAAGCATCACGGAAACCAAGAGAAGCTTCTGGGATAAAATTTTAGGAAGAAAGAGTAAGGCAGCAGCAGTAACGGTAGCAACCGGAGCAGCAGTTGCAGCCGGTATGGCCATGGCGCCAAACGCCAGCGCAGAAACACAAGAAAAACCCACAACCTCAATCAGCCAAATAACCGAAGCACAATCAGAAAATAATGACGCTCCAAAAATTACTGAAGAAGACGGTCATGTCGTAGGGGTTGAAACTGAAGATATAGCTATAACAAAAGTTGATAATAGTACAATAAACATTGTTGCTGAAGACATTGATAAGGACCAGAATAAATCTCTTGAGACACTACAAAAAGAAGGCATGGATATAACAGATGTAACATATGCTGAAGAAAACAGGCTTGAAGTAGATGTTGATGATGCAGACAAGCTCGATAGGATTAAAGATGCTCCTATCGATAAAGACACCGGTGTCGGCATGGAGGATGGTCACGTCGTGAAAGCTCATAAAGATGGCGTAGATATCGCAAAAGTTGATAATGGTACAATAAATGTTGTTGCTGATAAGCCTCTGTACGATGGGTACAATTCAGAACACAGAAAGAATCATGACAAAGCAATTGAATCGTTAGGAAAAGACATGATAATCAAAGAAGACTCTGCTGTTGGAGACAAAACATTGGAGATAGAAGTTGACGACGCAAATAAACTCGACAACTTGGAAGTAGAAAATAAATAAAAAAAGTCCCTCGTAACGATAAATCAGCTTTCCTACTTTGATAAAACAATCTCAACCCTTCCCGGCAGTCAGGTCTCAACTCATAATACTCCCCATTGACCTCTTCTATAACATACCCTATAATCTCATCAATATGGTCGAAGGCAGACGACAAGCACAAAATGTAGAAAATCCTCAAAAGACTCAGGTATTGCCTGCTTTGGAAAGAAGCGTAGGAATATCTATCCGTGACTATGCACTCAAAGCCGATGGTCAGAAAATTGCATCTGTTAAATTCGACAGAAAAGATCAATATACGAAGCTTGAATGGCCGGGTCAGATAGATTTTAAAGAAATTGATAAAGCAATAAATACCCTTAGTCACGCTGTTTTTGGCAAAGCGCTCAAACTGGATGAAAACGAAGAAAATAGAAAAAATGTACACGTAGAACTCATAACTAATGAAAGATATCAAGAAACTAAAGGTACCGGATCAGAAAAATTTCAGGCTTCAGGTTCCAAAAAAATAACTGCCGGCGAACTCAGTGATCCCGAAGTCTATAAAAAATATAAAAGAGTAATGCATAACCCCTTGCTCCCTTCTCCCGATATAGACAGCGCACTGCTGCTCGCATCAGTACGGCTTGATGTCCAAGATCCAAATGACCCTTCAAAATATTTCGCACTTGTTGCCACAAATACTGAAGACAGATATATCCAACGAGCCAAGCTTGAGATTGAACAAGTAGGGGACTCCCAAGTATGGAATGAAAATCTCATGCTGTGGGCTTTCAGAAACCACGTGGACGCAAAAAAACTAAACCTAGACCCAACCCAAGCAGCACAAACAATCACCAATCTCTCCAACCTGAAATAAAGGGCAAATAGCTAATAGCATCCAGCAAATAGTTTCCTTACCCCAACTATCGTCATTGCGAGGAACGAAGCAATCTAGTCTCAAATAATCGATTTATAAAGATCTTTCCACTCAGGATTCAGCTTTTTAATAAGCTCTACTTTTTTCAATCTCGATCCACCTTTCAACTGCTTTTCCCTTTTAATAGCCTCCTCAGCAGTTTCATATATTTCATAATAAACCAGCTTATCTACACTATATTTTTCAGTAAATCCCTTAACTAACTTTTGTTTATGTTGCCACACTCTTTGAATGAGATTACTTGTAACACCTATATAGAGAGTTGTATTAGTTTTATTGGTTAAAATATAGATATAAATGTTTTCATATTTGTTGTCATTGCGAGTGAAGAATGAACACGGCAATCTAATCCATAAGCGCTTATACTTATAAAC
>CAMPGJ010000150.1 GCA_946885425.1 uncultured bacterium | reverse complement strand
TTATCTTGACCATCCTGCTTAATTGAACCCAAATAACACCATTTATCAAGAATATGATATTCTTTACTCTCGCCTTCTTCCTTTATCGTAATGGGACGATCAAATCGCCAGGGCTTTATTTTGTGTGTCTAATAAGCCTCATCAAAACGCAAATTATATTTTATATATAGCTCTTCCCCAGCGCATGCACCACGACAATATTCTAACTGAGAATAAAAACATTGTCCTGAAGTTTTCTCAAGTTCTAACAATTTGGGACAAAGATTATATTCTTTTGCTACTTCATACAAAAAGTCTTTTACCTGTTTTTTTGTTTTAAAGACACCGACAATAGCAGGGATTTCATCAACAGCAATTTGCTCCCGTTCTTTCAATTCCACTGTGTTATATCCGTTTTCATTTTGCTTCTTTAGAAGAATAGTCATCTTTCTTGCCTGACGTAATTTTCGGTTAAATAAAGGATTATATTTCTTTATCATTGATGATTCCAAAAGTAATGCACCTAATTCTCCGGCTGTTTGTATTGTTTCAACATGCATAGCCTCCTGAGACAGTTTCATATCAGTACTTGAAAGATAATCATTTGAAAAATGAGAAAGGATACGGTCTTTCAGATTAACACTTTTTCCAATATACAAAACTGTCCCATCAGTACCGTAAAAAATATAGACTCCAGATGTCTCAGGAAGATTTTCAAAAGCGCTTTCAGGGATATTAAGCGGTCGAGTGGGCTTTTTCATAACCTGAGAAACAGCTTCTGTTAAACTTCCTCTATCTATGACTTGCTGAGCTTTTACCCAAAAATCATATAATACTTTTGCATCATCAAAAGCCCTGTGGCGCATATCACACGCCAGATTAAAATTGGATATAACAGAATCTAGATTATGCCGGGGCCACTGCGGAAAAAGGAGGCGAGTTAATTTAACGGTACAAAAATGTTTGGAACTAAAGGATATGCCACAACGTTTAAACTCATTCTTCAGAAATCCATAATCAAACCGCACATTATGAGCAACAAATGTCGCGTCAACTAATAGTTCCAGAACTTCTTCTTTAATTTCTTCAAATGTAGGAGCATTTTTTACATCTTCTGAAGAGATACCCGTCATTGATTCTATAAAAGGATCAATGCGGATCTGAGGGTTAACAAGCTGCTTATATTCACGAACAACCACGCCATCCTCGACTCTGATAATACCTATCTCAATAATACGATTATAAGTTGCAGAAGTTCCTGTAGTTTCAAGGTCAACAAAACAAAGTGTTTGCGGCAGATCCATAGAGTTAAAACCGTCCACAACTTACTTAACCGTCATTGCGAGCGAAATGCAATGGAGCGCGGCAATCTCACCAATTAACTCTAGACTAGATTGCTTCGCCTGCTCATTCTTTGCTCCTCGCAATGACAAGGTGCTATTTATGGACGAACTCTAAAATAACATGGATCAGTTGAAGTTTCAAGTATTTTGCTGTACTATTATATAGTAATATGAATGAGGTCTTTCATAAAATTTCCGCTAAAATTGCCTCTGCCGCAGGTGCACCGATAACATTTATATTCGCAATATCAGCAGTTATTATTTGGTGGCTCATGGGATCTACATTTGATTATTCAAATACATGGCAGCTCGTTATCAATACAGGAACTACAATTATTACCTTTCTGATGGTTTTCTTGATCCAGAATACACAAAATAGAGACTCCAAAGCAGTCCATCTTAAGCTTGATGAATTATTAAAAACAGACAAGGGAGCACGGGCAGGTATTGTTGACGTAGAAGATATGTCCGATGACGAACTTGAAAAGCTGAGATTGGAATTTAAAAACCTCCACGACCACTACGCCAAAGAACTCTTCAAACGAGGAAAACCCATACATAGTTAGATTTAAGATGTAAGGCTTAGGATTTAAGAAGATAACCAAATCCGTTCTTCATACATCTTACATCCTGCATCTTATATCTTATTAGGCGGACATTTGTCTGAGGGATTTTGAAGCGAGCCATACGGAGAAAACAGCAAATACTGACATAATAATAAATCCCTGCATAACGGCAGCATCTGTAAAGTGTCCCAAGAAGAGTGCTCTGGATCCTTCAACAGCATAATAAAAAGGATTGAAATGTGCTGCATTTTTAAGCCATTCTGGAGCGAGAGAAATGGGCAGCATAATACCTGATAGTAGCATGATCGGCAGATAGAGAGTGTTAACCATCGATGCCAATGCGTCTTCATTTTTCGTGCTGATTGAAATCACATATGAAAGTGATGCCATTATCACACCTATGAGGAGAACAAGAATAAACGTCAAAACTACTCCCCACACCGAAACACTAAGTCCCAAGAAAAGTGCAATGATAAAGAGTACAACGATTTGCAAAAGGAGAGAAAACGTTTGCTCGAGAACATATCCTAAAAGAATTGCCGACCTGCTTACAGGTGAAACCAATAGTCTCGTTATAAACCCTTCCCTTATCTGCGGTATAAAACCAAACCCTGCAAAGAGACTTGATACGCCCATGATTACCAACATACCTGGTACAAAAATTTGAGCGATTTGTCCAAGCGGCAAAGCGGATGTATTCCCAAGATTTTGAAGCAATGGCATATAAAGCAGCAAATATAAAACCGGCTGCATCAATCCCAAAAGCATCCAAAGCGGCATACTTAACCTCCGCTTAAGATTTCTCATAAATATCAATTGTGTATCATATATAAATTTCATAGAAATTTAGTCATCAAGTCTTAAAGTCGAAAGTTATCAAGTTACCGCTTTAAACATTATAACTTTATAACCTGATAACTTTATAACTTACTTCTCTTCTCTCAGAGTTCTTCCTGTC
>CAMPGJ010000149.1 GCA_946885425.1 uncultured bacterium | reverse complement strand
CTTTTAGTTCAGTATATATGTAATAATTAATTTATGAGTGAAAGAGGACCTACACATACACCCGCAGATATACAGAAGAGTCAGGAACTGGAGCAGTCTGATAATTTTGAGGGGCTTCATGCGCGCCTTCTTCTCGCAAACAATGATCTATTTAATCCCGGAAAAGATGTTCTTCAATCAAGAAGAGGACATGTCAAGAAATTTGACAGAAGGAACTATCAGGCTTTTGAGAGGGTTTCTGAAAGATCACGAAAAGCAGAAGTAGAAGCATCTGGAGAGACATATAATACGTGGATAAAAGGTGTTACAGAAACTGTAAAGGGTATAGAAGATACCAAACGAAGTGAAGTGTTTGATCCTCTCTTTCATAAAGCAGGTATAAAAAGTGACGCTAGTCATGAGTTTACTGATAGAGATGCTAAAAAAATCTATGATCACTATTTTTCCACACAAGATCCTCATGATTCAGATAAAAAAAGAGACCCGAACAAAAGGGGTGTAAAGTTATTTGTGAAAGATGTATTAGAAGCTCACGGGGAAAGCGCATTGGACAAAGATAAGCTTGAGTCTATAAAAGGATATGCGTCTATCTTTGGTGATGAATCTGTCAATATGATCGAACAGCTCATCAAGGCAGAATTACGGTTACAGAAGGAACCTAACTTTTTAAAGGAAGTTCCTCTTCAACGGGTAAATGAACTTTTACCTGAGGAAAAAAGAATTCTTGAGCAAATCCATGGAGCACGTGAGGCAGAAAAGGTAGAAAAGAAGCAGGATTTGATGGACAACCTGCCTATTATGGAACATCGAGATACAATCCGTAAGAAGATTCTTGAGGATGAGATGATTCTTCTTGTTGGTGGGACTGGATGTGGTAAGACTGTCGGATTTCCATTTATGATTCGTGAGATTATGCAGGAAGCACGTGAGAGAGGCGAGGATCCAGGTTCATTTATTATCACTGAACCGACCATAATTAACACTGAAAGCCTTGCCGAGAAAATAGCCAGCGATGGGGGGGATACCCTAGGATACGAAGTTGATTATCAGCATGGCCAAAGAGAAGGGAGCTACAACAAGCAAGCAGATACTGTGCTTATGACACAACGGAGTCTGATCAATAGATTCCTTAAAGGAGATAAAGAAATCAATAAAATGCGATATCTTATGATCGATGAGGCACATGCATTAAGTACTGATACTGTTTTGCTTATGGCTTTAGGTAAGGAAGAGCAGCAACGTCGGAAGGATGCAGGTGAACCTTCTCTGAGTATATTTGTAGCTTCAGCTACTATTGATGAAAAGGAGTTTACAAAACATCTTGGTGTTGAAATCACAAAAATTCCAGGCCAGATACAGGAAATAAAAGAAGTATTCCCAAGTGAACCAATAGATATATCTGAATTTCCTAAAAAAGCAGCTGAAGATTTGCGTCAGGTAATAGAAAGTGGTGCTGCTGGTGATTATATAACGTTTGTTCCAGGGAAACGTGGTAAAGCTGGCATAGAGGCGACAATTGCAGCAATGAATGCTGAAATACAAAATAATAAGTTGGAACAATTTGGCAAAATCCATCCACCAATTGGTCTAGAAAGTAAATCTCCTGATGATGTGAAAGAACAAGCAAAGGAGCCACGAAAAGATGGAAAACGTAAGATTATCGCTTCAACAAATTTTGCTGAGACTGGTATTACTATTAAAGGTTTGAAATTCGTTAGTGACTCCGGTCTAAGAAATGAAGCTATCTATGATCCACAAACAAAAATGCAGACTACTAAGACAGTGAAGGCATCCAGGGATGAAGTGATGCAGCGTCGGGGACGCGTCGGACGTATTGAACCAGGAGAATGGCATCCAATGTATACAGAGGATGATTTCAATGGAAAATCAAAAGATGGTACTGGGGAACTGCGTCCACTACATATCCGGCCAGAAATTATGCAGACAGATCTGAAGGATATTATTTTGTTGATGAAGCGGTATGGAAAAGATATCCGTGAAATGGATTTGTTGTACAAGCCTGAGGATGCACAGATGGATGTTTTTGAGAAGGATTTAGTTGCACTTGGTGCTTTGAAAAAAGATGGTACAACCACTCGTATTACTCCTTTGGGGAGAGAAATGACGAACATATCCCGGAATGTGGAAGATATTCATCATCAGCGTATGATTGCTGATACTGCTCTCCATCATCGTGATATGCTTGATACAGTTTGCGCCGTTATAGCAATAGCACAGGAGAACTCTATTTTTGGTGTAGATCAAAGTCAAAAGCCGAAAGAGGCTATGACAATTTTGCAAAGAAGAGATTCAGAACTTATTGATCCCACATCAGACTTAATGACATTTCAGAATATATGGCAGGCGTATAAGAAAGTTGATAGTAAAGAAAGAAGAGCTTGGGCAGAAGAGCGAGGTCTTAATCCAGATAAATTACACAAAGTTCAGAGGGTAAAGAATGAGTTTCTGAAGGTAAGAAAAACTATTGCGGCTGGAGAGCAAAGTACCACATCATTACATGAAATTATCGCAAATGGGTATGCAGATAGAGTTATGAAACAGGATCCAGAAAATGAGAAAAGATACATTTGGGAAGATGGTACACAAGTAGATTTGGATTTATTAATTGGTGATAGGTCATTTGTCGGTTCCGCGTCTCGGATTGTAGCAGCTGATCTTTACCAGCCTGAGGGAAGCAACCAAGCATATCTCTCCAAAGTCCATACCTTAGAAATTGCCTCATAGAGATTGCTGTTCTATAAATAGAGGTTTATTAAAATAGTTTGATTTTCCCCGAATTTTTAGATATAATCCTGCGAACTAATTGCCATATGAGACATGAATTTTTTTCAAATTTAAAAGAGAAGGCCAGAATGGCGGGGG
>CAMPGJ010000148.1 GCA_946885425.1 uncultured bacterium | reverse complement strand
AAGCTCTCCATGATGGGTAGGGATAAAAAGTCCTTCTTCCATTTCTTTTTCAACTACTTTGAAATAATTGACAGGGTTACTATAGATAACTTCATGTTCTGAAGTCTGCTGGAGTTCATCGATAAGCCTCAGATTTTCTTTAGTTGGTCCACCGCCATGATTACCAACTCCAAAAAACATAAGAACATTTTTCTTGTCACCATCCTGGTCGGTTAGTACACCTTTGAAATGTTCATCCATTTCATTTGGGTAGGTATTGTAATCACGGATTCTTTGCGTCAATAATTTTGATCCATCATCAGATTCCCACAAGAACGTTTCACTAGGTAATCCTTTTTCATGTTTTTCCGGCCGCATCATGATGATGCCATCCATACCAGCATGTTTTGCAAGTTTACTTGTTGTTTCACTATGGCCAAACGGATCGGCTTGAAGCCCGATTTTTTTCTCTTGCTCGCCGAAGTTTTCATGAATAAATCTACCGCCGAGTGAATATTGACGCAGGACTGATTCGCCACTTGGGACATTACAATCAGGCTCAACCCATTGAAAGCCAACTGGATGCCAGCGGCCTTCATTGACTCGCTGTCGGATTTTGGCAAATGTATCAGGCGCGACTCGTCTGGTGTAATCATAAAAAAGCACTTGATCACCAATAAATTGATATGTGGGATGCTCATGCATCCGCTCATCTGCAGAACGAAAAGTGGATAGCGCTGCATGCATGCCTTCCTGTACTGGCCAAAGCCATGCGGGATCAACATGACCGTGTCCAATCATATGGACAGTGTTCTTTTTTTCATGGGGGAGAGAGTTGCTTCCTCGTTCTTTCATGAATAAGTTCAGTTTTAACTTTTTACTACTAGAGCAACTTGACGGAAATCTGACACAAAATTTATTATCTCTCATGTAGTGGCGGCATTTATGACGCCTTAATGGTATTGAGCAGTTTTTGAAAAATAAATCGCGATAAATCGCGCCACTACTCTAAAAATTGTATTGTTTATGACAGGTACATTTTTTTAAAATTGCTACAATACAGTTGTGTCAGTAGAGAAGAATCCTCTATATCGTTTGCCGCAAAATGATGGAAATGCTCGATTGGCAAAAGCGCATCCTGAGCGGTTTAGTCTTACTGAAGGTAAGCGGATTGTCCCTGTTAAAAGGGGAGAGCCGGGGTTTATTGTGGGTCAAGCAGAAGAAGAGACGAAAATTTTCTATGATACATTGCCTTCTTTGTATCGTGGATATGGAGAACTGCTTGCCGATCCAGGGCAAAAAAAAATAATCGGCAATCCGGGCTTTCAGAGAATTGGATTGCATTTAGATCTTTCACGGGGAGCTGTATATAGACCGGATTATTTGAAAAATTTAAATGTACACCTCGCCCTTTCGGGAATTAATACTGTAACTCTCTATACAGAATACTTTGAAGTAGGTGGGCATCCCAAGATTCAGGCAGATCAATTGAGTAAGAGAGAAATAAGAGATGTGGCCAAATCATCTCAAGATGAGTTTGGCATCGAATATTACCCTAGTATTCAAACATTAGCGCATGGGGAAAAAATCTTCAGGCATGAAGAGTATCGGCATCTGCAATATAGACAACCGCATGAAGGGCAGTTGGGACTATATACGTTTGATCCGCGGAACCCTGGGATTTACCCATTTATCAGCGCGTTGATCAGTAATGCTAGTGAGCCATATCTGAGTAATAGGATAAATATTGGTTGCGATGAGGCAGACGTGGGAGATGAATTATTTACCCGTCATGTAAAGCGAGTGCATGAGATTGCCCGATGTCAGGGTAAAGAAGTTATTATCTGGTCAGATAAACTTGGAAAGCTCCCTAATCTTTTAAGGGCAGAGTTACCTACAGATATTACAGCGAACTATTGGGAATATGAGTCGGATGATATTTCCAAACATGGTAACAATTTGAAGAGTCTTAAGGATAAGGGATTTTCAGTAATCGCTTCTCCTGGCGCCCAAACATGGAGTAGACCGTATCCCGATTTGCATAGGGCGAAAGCAAATATTGATGCTATGGTATCTGCGGCACAACAAGAAGCAGTGCCGGAAGTATTGCTGACTCAGTGGGGAGATAATGGAAGTGAGAGTCCGCTACGAGCTTCGTTACCGACCATTATTTATTTTGGTGAGAAGGCATGGCAGGGAAATGTCGATCGGGCTGCTTTTGATAAGAAAGTGAAGGCAATTACCGGCAATGAGTACGTAGATTTTTTGTTGCCTGTAGGAATGGAACAGGGTATTGATCCTGCGGGATATAAAAAACTTAAGGATTTGCGGGCACATCCTGATAATGCAGCTTTGTTTAGATATGCCAGAGCATATGTTGATTTTCACCGGAATAGAACACTCAAAAATAGAACCGCGATGGTGAACGCGCATAAAAAAGTATGGACAGAGGAACGGAAAGAAGAAGGTTTCGCTGATCTTTATCCTTTTACCACGTGATTTTGAGGATTTTGTAAGTAGTGATGCCGGCTGGGGTGCTTATATCGGCATTCTCGCCTTCTTTTTTTCCTGTTAATGCTTTTCCAATCGGAGAATTGAGAGACAATTTCCCTTCAGCAGGGTTGGCTTCCAGATCTCCTACCATTTGATAGGTTCTTTCTCTCTCTCCATTTGAGAATGTCACTGTGCAGCCAATATCCACTCCTGCATTTGGATCATTTTCCACAATGAGCGCGTGTTTGAGCTGCATATCAATCCGCCAAAGGCGGCTATCAATTCCTGAGAGTTTGGCACGGGAGGCTTTATAGTAACCATTTTCTGACAGGTCACCCATATCGCGGGCCTTTTTCAGGTGCATGACTGCATCAGGTCGTTCTGCCTGGAGGTCAGCATATTCTTGCTTGAGCTTTTCATATCC
>CAMPGJ010000147.1 GCA_946885425.1 uncultured bacterium | reverse complement strand
TGTCCAACTTCTCCTATGATGCTGTACATTGGGGCAATTACTGCCATCATCATGCCTCCGACGAGTACACCGACAACGACCAAAAGTATCGGTTCAATAAGGGCTGTTACTGTTTTGAGCGTATTAGACACCTGATAATCAAGATATTCGGAGACATCCTGCATCGCTTTGTCCAAAGAGCCTGTCCTTTCTCCTGCTTCTATGATTTTTATCATGATAGGAGGTACTGCTCCCTTTCTCTCTTTCAATCCCTCGGAAAGCTTTCTTCCTTCAAAAACTGCATTTTTTGTATGCGTAATAGCATTTTGAATATGCTTCTTGATAACGATATCTTCTGTAAGTTCCAACGCAGTTGTAATGGGAATACCTGCTGATAGAAGAAGGTACAAGCTCCTTGTAAACCTTGTCAAATCTATCTGCTCCGCAAGCTGAGAAATAATCGGCAGAGATATAAGAACCCGGATAAATCCTCTTTTATTTTTTTTGTACAGATACACGAGTGATCCGCCGAGAGCAAGAGCTCCTAAAATAATTAGTATGGGATACGCAAGCAACGCTTTGGACAATACAATTAAAATCTTTGTCGGAAGTGGAAGAGGTACATTAAGTTGAGAGAAAACAGTTGTAATTTTAGGAACAACTACGACAAGAATAACAACCATAACAAGTACAAAAACACCCATGATAAACACTGGATAAATAAGAGCGGAACGGATTTTATCGTTAAACTCCATATCTTTTCGTATGGTATCCTTCAAATCTTTGAGCGTCACATCCAGGGTTCCCGCTTCTTCTGAGGCTTTAATAATATTTACGGTTACTTTATCAAAAATATTAGGAAATTTAGAAAAAGTATAATAAACATGCTGCCCTTGATCCAGGTCATCACGCAAGGTTGTAAGCAGCTTTCTCTGATTTCCTTTTGCATCCTCCAGCAAAGAATTAATTGTTTCCAGGATAGGAATTCCTGCTGAAAGCATAGTATGCATGTTACTTATAAAAGTAATCTTGTCGTTATTTGAAAGACTGATATTCTTTGTATTCATAATTGATTGTAGGGGCACAATGCATTGTGCCCCTACAAAGATTCTATCTTCGTAACTCTGAGTACTTCTTCCATTGTCGTTAGGCCTTTGATTATTTTCATCATACCATCGTCCATCATGGTAGTCATTCCTTCACTGATGGCCTGCTTGAGGATTACATCCGAATCTTTTTTGGCGCTGATTAATTTACGGATTTCATTACTTACTTGGAGCACTTCAAAAATACCGATTCTTCCTGCGTATCCAGTAAAATGACATACTTCACATCCTTTTCCTTTATAAATTCTTACCACAGGCTTGAGGCCAAAGTATTTCTTGACCATTTCTTCAGAAATATTCTTCAAAAGATCTGCTTGTGGAACATCAACCGAAGATTTACACATTTCACAAATCTTACGGATCAATCTTTGAGCTACGATAATATTTACCGTTGAAGCGACAAGGAATGGCTCGATCTGCATATCAGTCAGACGCGGGAGTGCTGTGGCAGCATCGTTAGTATGGAGAGTAGATAGAACTAAATGGCCAGTCAAAGCGGCATTAACAGCTATCCCAGCAGTTTCGGAATCTCTGATTTCTCCTACAAAGATTACATTTGGATCCTGACGCAAAATAGAGCGGAGACCACTAGCAAAGGTAAGATCAGTTTTTTGATTCGTCTGGATTTGATTAACACCTTTAATACGATATTCGACTGGATCTTCAATAGTCGTTATATTCTTCTCTCTGGTATTTATGATCTTTAATATTGCATAGATAGATGTTGTTTTACCTGATCCTGTAGGCCCTGTCGAAAGAATCATACCGAATGATTTGGTAAACGCACTATTTACCTTTTTCAGATCTGTTTCATTCATACCTAAATCAACAAGAGAAAACTGTCTGAAATGTGAAGCCAAAAGTCTCATAACGATCTTTTCTCCATACACGATTGGCAGTATAGAAACACGGATATCCAAATCTTCTTCATCCAACTCAATTCTCATTTTTCCGTCCTGAGGTGTCATGTGTTCATCAGTCCGTAGACTTGAAAGAACTTTGATACGGGTAACTACCTGCTCATGAAGTTCTTTGGGGAGGAAAAGCACATCGTGTAAAATACCATCGATACGAAACCTCACTAACGTATCTTTCTCTTCCGGCTCGATATGAATATCAGAAGAATTATCCTGATATGCGTAATGAATAATTAACTCAACAATTTTGGCGATAGGTGCGTCAACGTATTTTGATTTACCAACTGTTTTAATCTGTTCAGCTACGAGAGAATCAAAAATCTTTTGCAGATCTTTGCGGTAGATCCAGAGCTTATTATAGATATCGCGTTCTGTAGCAAGATAGACTATCACCTTCTGCCCCGTCTTCCTGGAAATCATTTCCTGAAGCAATGCATTTTGAGGATCGCTTGTAGCCACTTTTATTCCTTCAGGTGTTCGGGCAAAAGGAATAACTTTAAACTTCCGTGCCACACGTTCAGGAATAGTACGGAAGACATCTTCAGGTATAGAAATCTTGGAGAGAACTATAAAAGGTATTTTGAAAAAATCGGCAATTAATACTCCTAGATTTTCATCAGAAACAATATCTTTATCTATAAGTGCCTCTGTGAGACTAACTTGTGAATTTTTGGCAAACTCCGCTAAATCCTCCAGCTTCTTCTGATCAAGAAGCTGAACTCTCAATACTAATTCTTTTAACTGATCGTCAGAAATTAACATAAGACAGAGTAGCTAATAGCGTATAGCATATAGCAAATGGTTCTATTAGCCATAAGCCATAAGCTATTTGCCGCAAAACTACGTACATATATTATTTTACATTTGGGGGAAGGTACGCAAGGGGCTTATGTTAGTTAAAAGTTCAAAATGAAAAATTAA
>CAMPGJ010000146.1 GCA_946885425.1 uncultured bacterium | reverse complement strand
ATAGTGGAAACATGCCTAAATGTAAACTCTAAGCAAATATGATGTGTTAGGAGTGATTGAAATTTGAGGATCTTTTGCCGGGTTTCATACCTTCCTGCCCAATAAAATAAGCCAAATGACGCTTCATGTCGTCAACTAGCTCTGCTGCAAGATCTTTGGAAAACCCGTGTTTTACCACAATTCTGGCAACCACAAGATCCTCGCGGTTTTTTGGCATAGTGTATGCAGGGATCAACCAGCCATTCATTCTCAACCTATCAACAAAGTCATATAGAGAAAAATGCACTTTTGCATCTTCCTTTATCTTCCACGTTACTACAGGCAAATCTTGTCCCTTACTGATAACTTCAAATGGTTCGAGTTTGGCAATCTCAGATGAGACAAAGAGAGCCACTTCCTGAGCTGTTTTCTGTACTCTTGTATATCCTTCCCTACCCAATCGCAGGAAGTTATAATATTGTGCTACGATCTGATTACCGGGACGTGAAAAATTAATTCCAAAGGTTGGCATATCTCCACCCAGATAATTAACACGGAAAATCAACTCTTCAGGAAGATCTTCCTTACTGCGCCATACTACCCATCCCACTCCAGGATATACTAACCCGTATTTATGCCCTGAAACGTTAATTGACTTCACCCATTTCAGACGGAAATCCCATTGCAGGTGAGGCTGCAAGAAGGGAGCTACAAAACCACCACTTGCCGCATCTACGTGAATACCAATCTCCCACCCATTTTTACGGTTCAGCTCTTCAAGCGCGTCATTCATCTGCGCAATAGGCTCATATTCACCTGTCATCGTTGTTCCCAGAATGCCCACAACACCAATGGTATTTTCATCACAAAGGGCGATAATATCTTTTGCCTCTGTTATGAATTTATTTCCTGTCATCGGCACAGCCCGCTCTTCAACATCCCAATATGTACAAAATTTCTTCCAACAAACCTGCACGTTAGAACCCATGATAATATTGGGCTTATCTGTCGGTTTGCCCAACTTCCTCATACGCGCTCTCCATTTCCATTTCATGGCCATTCCACCCAGCATACAGGCTTCACTCGAACCGAGAGTAGAAGTACCGATAGCTTCTTCTTCTGGTGCATGCCATAAATTAGCCAACATATTCACGCTACGCATCTCAATTTCTGCTGTCTGAGGATATTCATCCTTATTAATCATGTTCTTATCAAACGTCTCCGTCATTAATTTCGTAGCTTCAGGCTCCATCCAGGTAGAGACAAAAGTGGCCAAATTTACACGGGAATTTCCATCAAGGATGAGTTCATCATGGATTAAAGTATAGGCGGTATCTGCAAGCATACCCTTCTCAGGAATTTCATATCTTGGGGGCTTGGCAACCAATCCCAATCTACTGTACATAGGAGTCAGATGTTCTTCGGGAACTGGCAACTTTCGCTTACGTATTTTGTGGATCATATATGTAGCATATCAACAAAAAGAAAAAAAGGTCAATTACACAAACATAAACAAATAGGATCACTTACCATGTGCTAAAGTTGCTCCCCATACTTTTTCAACACCTGCTTTTTTAAGCACTTTTGCGGCTTCTGCAAGTGTTGCTCCTGATGTCACAATGTCATCTATTAGAATAACGTTGCGGACTGGATGCCATAAATTTTTCACAGCAAATGCTCCGCTAATATTCTCTTTCCTTTCCTCCTGTGACAATCTTATTTGTGTTGTGGTATTTTTAACCCGTTCTATGCACTCTAACACTTCTATCCCACATAGCTTACTCATGCCTTCTGCGAGCAGCAAGGATTGATTATATCCCCTACTGCGAAATCTTTTTTTGTGTAACGGAATAGGAACGAGCGCCACCTGACCAGTTACCATTGTTTGAAATAGCTCCTTTTGAATTAATCCTTCATAAAACAACGTGTCAAGAGTGCGCTGCAAATCACTGACATGCGGCTTATACTTAAATTGATACACCATTTTCTTGACCACACCTTTATAAACCAAGCTGGAGATAACACCATCAATCGTAGAGCGCTTCTTACAACGTGGATGTGTCAGTCCCCCAAGAGCCGGTTTTTGGCATACAACACACGTACTTATCTCATTAAATGAAATATACGAGAAACAATTATCGCAAATATACGATCCTATTTTTCTACAATTGATGCAATATTTAGGAAAAATGAAGTCAAGCAAAGACATAAAAAAGCACTTCTTGATGTCATCCTCGCGAACGCGGGGATCCAGAAGTAAAAGAACTTTTCCGCTTATAAGGAAGAATTATTTGTATCTACTGGATTCCCTCGTCCGAGGGAATGACAAGAAATTTAAGGAAAATGTTACTAGAAAAAGTGTAGCAGAAAGAGACTTTACAGTGTTATAATGTCCTAACTTGGAGGAGTCGCATAGGGGCCCATTGCGGGAGATTGCTAATCTCCTGAGCCGCAAGGCTCACGCGGGTTCGAATCCCGCCTCCTCCGCAAGGCACAATTCTGCGCCTTGCTTCGCCAGAGAATTTGACGCAGGCAGGTATAGTCTTGTACCTGCCCAAATAATTATTCTAGTTGCACTAAAAGATAATTTATTTTGGAGGGATCGCATAGTGGCCTAGTGCAGAAGTTTACTAAACTTCCGTATCGCAAGATACCGCGAGTTCGAATCTCGCTCCCTCCGCCAGGTACAAGTCTGCACCTGGCTTCGCCTGAGTTCATTGTAGAATAAACCATTTTTTGTTATACTAATTTTCACCTGGAGAGGTGGCCGAGTGGTCGATGGCGACAGTCTTGAAAACTGTTGAGGGTGTAAGCTCTCCGTGGGTTCGAATCCCACCCTCTCCGCCAGGTACAAGTCTGCACCTGGCTTCGCCAATTCTGAGCCTGGCTCTGCATTCTATTTCTCAACTCTCCACTCTCAACTCTCAATTCCAAGAAGTTGACTT
>CAMPGJ010000145.1 GCA_946885425.1 uncultured bacterium | reverse complement strand
TTCGCGAGTGACGCGACTACATATGCTGCTGATATACCAACAATTATATAAATAAGATTCGAAAGGAAAGAATCAGAACCAAAAAGCGCGGATACAAGATTAAAATCAAATAATCCCACCAGACCCCAGTTCAATCCTCCTATAACTAAAAGCGTTATGAATAGCCAATCTACTCCATTAAGTCTTCTCATAGAATGCTCACCTCCCTCAAATATATCATTACATATTAGAGAAATTCTATATGAGAGGTATTAGGTGTAAGTAAGTATCAAATAAGAACTTCCAATCGGCACGATTAAAGCTGCTATGGGGTTGTGTTTAAAATCTTTTTATACGCCATCATATACTCATCCACCATTCTCTCGACAGCAAAATTATTTTTAACATGCTGCCTACAAGCGGTACGCATATTTACATATTCCTCTTCAGACATGGCATAAATTCTGTTTACAGCTTCGCGCAGCCCAGCAATACCAGTTTGTTTTATAACCCAATTTCCCCTTATATCTTTGTTTGAGGGGTTGATAAGAAATCCCGTTTCACCATCCTTAATAATCTCAGGCATTGATCCACGGGCATAAGCAACAATAGGCGTTCCACAAGCCATTGATTCTATTGCAACAAGTCCGAACGGTTCTTCCCACTCTATCGGGAAAAGGAAAAGCTTACTGGATTGATATTCAGGAACAAGTGCAAGCCTCGGCGTATCAGGATGTAAAGAAATGGAAGCCTCAGGTGGATTAGCTTTAAGGTCTTCAACTTGATGGTTATACCAAATATGATGATCTTTTTTAATAAGTGGAAATATTTTTGCCTTTTTATTTAATTTTTTAGCAATGGTTATGACGACATCCATACCCTTCATTGGTATACCTCTTCCCGCCCACATAATTGCATCCCCACCGTGAGGATCAAACGTAAAGTTATTAACGATATCAATACCATGATAGATTGTCCCAATATAATTGAGCTCGGGGAAATAATTCCGTTGTACATTGCTAATTGACACAAAATAGACGTGTTTTAAATCTTTAAAAAGAGAAAAATATCTTTCTACATATGCTTTTTCTTTTGTGTTATGAAGAGTTATAATTACTGGTTTTTTAATAAAACTCATGAAAGGTAATGCAATATCACCATCCCCTATATTGATATGGAAAAGATCATACTCATTTTCTTTTAATAAAGCCTCAGAAATTAAAGCGAGCTCAAAAATTACATGTTTACCATCAGGGATGCTTGCATCAAGTGAAGATGAGGTCTTGTTAAGGCTCTCTATTTTCACTGGTAAAGTTGAATCTTCTGAAGCATATGCAGTAACTTGCATATCCAATTGTTCATTCCTTATTTTTTTAGCTAGGTTCTTGATGAAAATATTTACAAAAATTTCCGTACCCTTCTTTGCATCATCACCAATTTTTATATTATTTGAATTAATAATCGCAATCTTCATTGTGTATATTCAACAGTTTGTTGAGTCTATTTTATCACAACATTTTTTTGACATTGCAGGTAGCTTACCATCAGTGATATACTTTACTCTAATAAATAACTATCTCTAGATAACATTCTTCCAAAAAAGTGGAAAATAAAAATTTCAAAATAATAAAAGAAAACCAACAAATGTTCCCTCCAAAAGATATATTGTTGATTTTCGGACAAGGCCCCGTAATTAACCCGAAAACAGGTAAAAAAGCAGAAGACGATAACATACCACCTGGTACTGAAAGTATAAACTTTTGGTCAAAAGATTTAGCAAAAGCGGCAGTGACACTTTACAAGTTCAGATCGGCAAATAATTTCGTAGTCATGGGAGGCCCAACAGGCGGAAATCAATATAAATCGGAAGCAGCATTAATTGCAAAAGATATACAAGAGGGTCTTGCCCAGGATAACGTAACGCGAGACGAGAACTCTCCAACAATAGGCTTAGAAGAACAATCGCGAGATACATTAGAAAATCTTGTCAATTTTTTAAATTTATACGACAGTGATGGAGAAATAGAAAAAGGTAAAGTGAAGCTTGATGTCCTCTCGTCACCATACCATGCCTCCCGTCTCAAATTACTCTCACAACTTTTTGATCTTCAAATACGACATGCATATCAAGCAGATGAGGTTCTTCGCTATGGAGCACGTACTATACAAAATAAAGAGAATACAGGCTATGAAATATCGCTAGATCCTGACAAATGGGATAATGATACACTTGAGCGGCTAGATCATCAATTAGATCTCTATCGATCTTCCAATTTTTATGCAAATAGAGCAGGTACCGAACAAAAACACTTTTTGGACCGAGGGTTATCGGATAATATTTGGACTCGTGAACTATTAGAACGACCGCAAAAATGGCTCCCTTTTGTTGGAAAATTAAAAAACAATAGAAGAGTATCAAAAATCTTATCAAAAGCTGAACTACTCTATCCTGAGATGCTAAGAGAGAACTATGGAATTGAAAATGGAATGATCATTGACACTATCAAAGAAAAGCTGAGAAACATCACTTATGAAGGTTTATCCGAACAGGAAATAGCATCATGGGAATTAGATAACAAGAGCAATAAAGGTTGGCCCGCAGAAATAACAAAAAAACTGAACCTTCTTTTTAATTAGAATACTCTTATCCCAAATCAATCATTGTCCGCAATAACTCAGCAGACCATCTATAAATATTATATCCTTTCACTATATCTCTCATCCGTTTCATACGTTTAGTTTGTTCTGATTTTTTCATTCGGAGAGCAGTATGAATAGCATCTGCTGTTTGTTCACCGTTGTATGGATTAACAATGAGAGCATCTCTTAATTCCCTGGATGCACCCGCAAACTGACTAAGAATAAGAACGCCTTTTTCATCTTCTCTTGCCGAAACGAATTCTTTGGCAACAAGGTTCATCCCATCATGCAGGGAGGTAATAAGACATAAATCAGCTGCTTTATACAATGGATAAATATCC
>CAMPGJ010000144.1 GCA_946885425.1 uncultured bacterium | reverse complement strand
CACCAAAAAAAAGTTCTTATTGTTGAAGATGAAAAACCTCTTGCAGATACATTGGGGTCATCGTTTGAAGACGAGGGATTTACTGTTATAAAAGCAGAAAACGGTGAAGTGGGTCTGAGATTGGTGCAGTCAGAAAAACCGGACATCGTCCTTCTTGATCTGCTGATGCCGGTCATGGATGGTAAAATCATGCTTCGTAGAATGAGGGATATGCCCAATTTTAAATTAACTCCAGTCATTGTCCTAACAAATGCGGGAGAAATTGAAAATATTCGAGAGACACAGTTTTACTCAGGAGCAGAAGAATTTTTCATTAAATCAAATGTGAGTATTGCAGAAGTAGTACGGAAAGCCAAAGATCTTGTAGGAATTATTCAGGTAATTAACCCAAACCAAGGTGAAACAAAATAAACATCACAAGAGCGATTCTGGACACGGCCAGAATGACGAAAAATTGAGTAAATAAAATCAGGCAGGGCTAAAAATTATGCCCAAAAAAGCTCACCAACATTTGACTGAATATCTTACAGTTAAGAATATTCTTCTCAATGTCTTTATCGCACTCATCTATATCGCTTCGGGTAAGTTGGGACTTTCTTTAGCTTTTATCAATTCAAGCACCTCAGCTGTATGGCCTCCCACAGGAATTGCACTTGCCGCATTTCTCCTTTTTGGAAACCGGGTGTTCCCTGCCATTTTTCTAGGGGCCTTTATCGTCAACCTTACAACTGCAGGCACTATTGCAACATCACTGGGAATCGCGGTTGGGAATACCCTTGAAGGTGTAGTAGGAGCCTATCTCGTCAGAAAGTTTGCCAATGGCGTCCACGCGTTTGATAATGTCGCCAATATATTCAAATTCTGCTTCGCGGCGATGCTCAGTACGACAATAAGCGCCAATATTGGAGTTATAACATTGATAATGGGTAACCTGGCAAGCTGGAATGAGTTTAGGCAAATATGGACAACTTGGTGGCTGGGAGATTTGGGAGGTGCTATCGTTGTTGCACCTGTGATTCTAGCATGGAAAAACACTCCATGGATACACTATGGCTACAAAAGTATGCTCAACCTTTCAGCTTCCACCATAGGTCTCCTTTTCACATCTTATATCGTCTTCAGTGGCCTTCTCCCCTATCCATATTTGAGTATACCCATCGGTGTCTGGATCGCATTTTGGTTCGGACGTAAAGGAGCAACAATTGCCACAATTCTCGTTTCCGGCATAGCTATCTACTATACGCTTGCCGGACAGGGACCATTTCAATTATCTACTATTAATAGATCATTACTCCTCCTGCAGCTCTTTTTAGGTACATTTTCTCTAACTACACTGACATTTGCAGCGACAGTATTTGGAATTAAAAGAAGTGAGAGAGAATTAGTCTCTCAGGAAAAGCGTTCCCAGGCACTTATAGAAAACGGCTCTGACGGAGTTGTACTAATTGATCCAACTTCCAAAATTTCCTATGCCAGTCCCTCTGTAAAAAAAATCTTGGGGTACAATCCTGAAGAGTTAGTAGGCACCATTGGTTTTGATCTTATCGCTCCGGAATATAGAGACAAGACCATACGTAAGTTGGCCCAATTGGTACTTAAGCCTAGTGGAACACTCACTATAGAATATGAAGCAATAAAAAAAGATACACAAAAAATCTGGGTTGAAGCAACAGGAACTAACTTACTGTTGGAACCATATGTCAACGCGGTGGTAGTCAACTTTCATGATATAACTGAAAGCAAAATTGCCCAAGAAAGTTTGCTTGAGGAAAAGATAGTTGACGAAGCAATGTTGACAAATATTGGAGAAGGCATTATTGCCACCGACGATGAAGGGAGAATCACTATGATTAATGATGCTGCTTGCGAAATGCTGGGTTGGGAAGAAAAAGAGCTTATGAATAAGTTCCTCACTGACATGATATCTATGGAAGATGAATCCGGCAAAGTACTTCCGATCAAAGAACGGCCTGTGACAAAAGTACTTTCCCTTGGCAAGAAATTGGTTACTTCCCAAACAAATTATTACATTACAAAAGATAAATCCAAACTTCCTATCCGCTTCACCTTAACCCCCATCGTTATCAAAGGGATAACCGTGGGTACCATTGAAGTATTCCGTGATATCACCAAAGAAAGGGAAATCGACAAAGCAAAAACAGAATTTGTCTCACTTGCCTCACATCAGTTACGCACACCACTTACTATCATTAATTGGTCTATGGAAGCTCTTATGAAAAAGAGTATTATTACCGATCCAAAACAAAAAGGATATCTGGAAGAAATTTACCATGCCAGCCAACGCATGGTGGAATTGATCAACTCACTTCTTAATGTCTCCCGTCTTGAACTAGGTACTTTCATTATTGAACCTCAAAAAACAGATATTTTGGCAATCGCTCAGCAAGTAATAGGATATCTGAAACCACAAACGCTAAAAAAGAGTATAACTGTCCAAACAAAATTTCCGAATACAATGCCACAAGTCATGGCCGACCCAAAACTCATTTCCATAGTTATTCAAAACTTTCTCTCCAATGCAGTTAAATATAGTAAAGAAAATAGTAAGGTAACGCTGGAAATCGCACTCCGGGGCAAAGAAATAATAATTCATGTTCAGGACAACGGCCATGGAATCCCCAAAAACCAGCAATCAAAGATCTTCACAAAGCTATTCCGCGCCGATAATGCCAGAGTAATTGATCCTGATGGAACAGGGCTTGGATTGTATATCGTTAAAACAATAATTGATTCCGCAGGAGGAAAGGTCTGGTTTACATCAGAAGAAAATAAGGGCACCAGCTTCTTCGTATCATTCCCCATCTCAGGTATGCAGAAGAAAGAGGGACAGAAGCTATTACGGTAGCTAGTATTCGTCTTGTCATCCGTCTATCGGTTACGGTTACGATGCTCGTATCGTTTAGGGGTTAGGTCTACCGGCTTACGTTACCGTAGCCTCCTTACTT
>CAMPGJ010000143.1 GCA_946885425.1 uncultured bacterium | reverse complement strand
GTGTTAGTGGCTGCCCTTATTTAATTATTCATTCAAAAACTTAAATAACAGATGAGAGAAATAAAGTTTAGAGCAAAAATTAAAGGACACATCGGATTTGTTTATGGTGTTCCCCACAATGTTTATGAAGATAAAGATTTTCAAAACAAATGGTTTGATAGTATTCAATATTGCGAAGGTGGCGAATTTTTAAAAGAATATATCGAAGAAAACACACTTGCACAATATACTGGAATTAAAGACTATTCAGATAAAGAAATTTACGAGGGCGATATACTTTCCCCAATTTCATCAGAGGGCTATCCGTATTTAGTTAAGTTTGATGAAGGTGAATTTTGCTTATATTCAAAATTTGGTCGCTGGGGTTCAATTTCAAAAATGCGTCCAACGTGCGATAAATTGAACATTAAAATAAATGTAATTGGTAATATCTACGAAAATCCTGAATTATGGCAGGATGCTTCTTAGGGTTGCCACTAACGATGATGGTATGGTTAGTTGCCGATTGCGGGCTACTTTCCTATCAAATTACACAAAACTAAAAGCGGGTGGTAACGCTTAAATTTAGTACAAACACGGCAATTAACTATACCACGTGTTATAGCCAGTTATTCTTAATCAAATGGAAATAATCGTTTTAGGTGACAAAATAGACACCAAAGAAATTACAGCTATCTGGGAGATAGAAAAAGAAAAGAAAATGTTTCTTAATCGTGAAGCTGGTTTTGTCATCAAGTTTATGGATGGCTCAACTAAGGTTTTTAAGGAAAATATTCCTTATGAAAGCTATGCAAGTGAGATAGCTTACAAAAAAGAAAAGTGGGCAAAACTTCAAAAAGAAGTCACGGAAAAATGGGAGAAAGACAAACACAATTTGCAAGAGTTTGGACTAAATTAAATCATACAACTATCCATAACGGAACAGTTGAGAAAATGGGAGTTGAGCCCGTTTTGAGATTTTGGAATGAGCATAACTTTGTTTTCAAAGAAGGTGATATTTTCTATCACGCTAAAGGTGCAACTCCTTTGGATGATAAGTTTGTACCTGACTCTCACGAAGGATTACGATTGATTCCTTTGAATATGTCTGAGCCTGTTTTGATTGTTAAAGGGGAAACGACTGAAACTAATTTAGGGTTTGCGCCACACGGAGCAGGGAGAAATATTAGCAGAACGGCACATAAAAGAAAGAAGGACGATAAAACCATTGAAGAAGTATTCGCAGAGGAAACTAAAGGCTTGGACGTTCGATTTTTCTCTGGAAATATTGATATATCTGAACTGCCAACCGCTTACAAAAATGCCGATAACGTACAGGCTCAAATGAAAGAGTTTGGACTTGGTCGAGTGGTGGATAGAATTATGCCTTACGGGTGTATTATGGCTGGTGATTGGTTACAGGATGCTCCTTGGAAGCGATAAGGTAGTATTACCGCCAACGCTGAGTATAACCGCTCGTTTTAATGGCGGTTATACATTGTTGTGTGTCTGGTGCGGATTAATAGCACCTACTTTCGGTTAACCACAGACCCTTTTTCTTTTCTTTTTTGAGCGTTGGTAAAAATATTTTGAAAAAATATCTTCAAAAGTTTGCAGATATAAAATATCTTCGTATATTTGTAGTGTAATCAAAAACAAATAACTGATATGACAACTCAAGAAAAAAAAGAAGCAATCCAAAAAGTAATCTTTGAAAGAGCTTATGAGCTTATGGAAAAAGCAGAAGAATATAGAGGAATACTTTTTCCTCAAGATGCAAATCACGATGAGATTAGCAACGCATCTCTTAAAAAGGCTGTTCAAGAATGGAAAGAAAATAAGCCTGTTTTTAACAAACCTGCCTTTTTATAATGAAAAAAGAACTTGGAAAACAAATCGAAGCCCTACGCAAAGAGTGTGGGGTTTCGACTTACGAACTGGAACAAAAAGGAATACATCCTTCTTTACCTGCAACCATAGAAAAAGGGCAAAAAGGCTACTCAATTCATTCTTTGATTAAGTATCTGAAAGCTATTGATGAAGATATTTTTTTGAGCGTGGGGAAAAAAGAAAAGAAAAAGAATTAGCTGCACAGGCTATCGGATTATCACTTCGGTAGCACTTGCACACAACGGCGGGTATTGGCTTTCGTTGCCGTTGCTCTATTAACCACAAAAGATTGTTAAATGCTTAAAAATTAAATATATGACTAAAGTATCAAAAAAAACACAAGGCAATGAAGCTAATACCTTGTTAGCGGTTCGGCTTATTGCTAATTTCATGGGATGGATTGATTCTCCTTATTATAATTTACCAAATAAAGTATATTCTAAGGATTTATCAGAAGGAAAACACTTAGAATTATTTAATTACTCTACAAGCTGGGATGAATTAATGCCAGTGTACAGAAAAATACGAGATATTATAAATGAGCGGTCAAAATACGACAAGCATACAAGGACAAATTATGACCTTTTAGAACTTGATGTTCAGATGGCAATTTGTGAAGTTAATATTGAAAAAGCATTCGATTCAACAGTAAAATTTATTGAGTGTTGGAACGCTTCTCAAGCTGACCGCTAAAGTTTGGGCTATGATCTGTGGCCGTTTTAAAACCGCTTCACTATCCGTCCAAGATAAAGATAGTGAAAAGCAGAAAAGTATCCGTCATCAACACACCGGCCATAGATTATAGCCTCGTGTTATCGCTTTTTTCTTTCTATTTTTTCGTTCAAATCTTTTTCAAGTTCTTCAATTGTTGGTAGTTGTGTCCGTATTTCGGCTGGAATTGCTGATGTTAAAAACATTAAGAGAATATTTTTTAGAATATAAACCAGTTACATATTTATTTAATGGACAGTTTGATTTAAAATATTCAACCAATAGCTGTAACCAAATAGTAAAAAAATATGTAGGAAATGAATATCACTTCCATTTGTTGCGACATTCTCACGCTACTACTATGATTGAAAACGGTACGGATATGAC
>CAMPGJ010000142.1 GCA_946885425.1 uncultured bacterium | reverse complement strand
AAACTGGAAGAAATCTTTTAAAAACCTGGATAAAAAGACAACCCTGATCGTCAACTCAGATGATCCCCTTGTTGCTTCGCTTGGCTTGTCATCCTGGAGTGGCAAGGACCACGATAGGATCTCAAACAAAAAAGATTCTATCGCTTCGCTCCAGAATGACACAACTTATTTCGGTCTCTCTTCATCCCAATTCTCCACGGACAAACTTCATCATGCAGCTGATTCGGTATATTGTCCCACCTGCGGGAAGAAACTGACTTTTAAAGCCATCGCCTATTCACATCTGGGCGACTGGCACTGTGAACATTGCGGACTCAAACGGCCTCATGTAGAAAATCAAAAATTTACTATCTATCCTCTCCCCGGACTGTATAACAAATATAATGTCCTGGCAGCACTCACCGTACTCAAACAAATCGGTCTTACCGAAGAGCAAGTAGAAGATGCATTTGTAGACTTCAAACCCGCCTTTGGCAGACAGGAAATCGTCGAATATAAGGGTAAAAAAGTGCAGCTCTTCCTCTCCAAAAATCCGACGAGCTTTAATCAATCATATACAACGATAAAAAATCTTGGAGCTTCTACATTATTATTGGTTCTGAATGATAGAATCCCCGATGGAAAGGATGTTTCTTGGATCTGGGACACAGATTTGCCTGATCTGGATAAATTTAAAAACATTCTGGTAGCAGGAGACCGTGTTTATGATATGGCACTTCGGGTAAAATATGAAGGACACAAGAGCTTTCAGACTTTTGAAAACCTGGAAGAAGCGATTAATGAAGGAGTACAATTAGTAGATAAAGACGAAACACTCTTCATCCTACCAACCTATTCAGCCATGTTGGAAAGCAGGAAGATTTTAACGGGAAAGAAAATATTATAGACATGTAGTGGCGGCATTCATGACGCCTTAGTAGTAAAGCGGTCCTTAAGATTGCTAAATCGCGATAAATCGCGCCACTACACATTAAAACTATGAAAAATAAAAAAACAAATAATTCTCAACTTTCAACTCTCAACCCTCAACTCACCATCGGATGGCTCTATCCTGAACTCATGAGTACCTACGGTGATCGGGGAAATATCATAGTGCTACAAAAACGCTGCGAATGGCGTGGAATTAAGATCGAAATTGTTCCTATCAATGAAACAACTCTCGACTCTCAATTCTCAACTATTGACTTACTTTTCGGCGGTGGCGCTCAGGATCGTGAACAAGCGATAGTGATACAATATCTACGTAAGAAAGAAAAAGCAATCAAGGAGCTCATTGAGAATAACGTTCCAGCTCTCTTCGTCTGCGGCGCTCCTCAGCTCATGGGCAACTATTATGAACCAGCTGAAGGGAAACGCATTGAGGGATTAGGTCTATTTGATATGGAGACCAAACACCCCGGAGCTGGAGAAGAACGGTTAATTGGAAATGTAGTGGCAGAAGTTATATGGGAAAACCTATTTCCCAGCCCCTATACCCTATCCCCTAGCACTATTGTTGGTTTTGAAAACCACGGAGGTCGAACCTATCTGGGCAAGAACGCAAAGCCATTTGCTAAAGTCATCAAAGGCTTTGGTAATAATGGTGAAGACGGTACTGAAGGCGTCGTCTATAAAAATGCCATCGGCTGTTACCTCCACGGTCCGTTATTACCTAAAAATCCCCAAATAGCAGACTTTCTCATAGCAAAAGCGCTGGAAGTAAAATATAAAAAGGAAATAGAACTAGAACCACTGGATGATATTCTGGAACAGCAAGCAAAGTCCACGATTGCGAACAGGCTCGGAGTTGAGATATAATAGGGCTTGTCATTCTGGAGCAAAGCGATAGAATCTCATGAGATCCTATCAGTCGCTACGCTCCTTCCAGGAGGCATTATACTATGAAAATTAACGTAACTCGCGTTGCCAAGCTAGCCAATCTCCAAATAACGAAAGAGGAAGAGACAACATTTGAAAAACAGCTTTCAGATGTCCTTGATTATATCGGGCTGCTTGATGAGGTCGACACCAAAGATGTGAAACCAACAAGCCAGGTAACCGGTCTGGAGAATATCACACAGGAAGATGAAGCAAGAGAATCTCTCTCTCAAGAAGCAGCCTTAGCAAATACCATAAATGGCTATAAAGGATCTTTCAAAGTAAAGGGAATTTTAGAGACAAATGGTTAAATAGTTAGATGGCTAAATGGTTAACCATAAAACCATGCAACCATGATAACCATTAATTAATTTATGAACAACCTATCAACATTTTACATAGTCCGGCATGGACAGACGGATTGGAATGTCAAACAGAAAGTCCAGGGACACTCTGACATTCCATTAAATGAGACAGGAGAACAACAGGCAAAAGAACTGGGAGAAAAATTCAGGGATATCCGTTTTGATCTGGCATTTTCTTCTGATCTCATGCGTGCAAAAAGGACCGCTGAAATCATCCTTTTGGATAAAAAAATGAGCGTCCTCACATCCAAACTCCTACGTGAAAGAAACTTTGGCAATTTTGAGGGCAAACCTGGTGAAGCGCTAACTGCATTTAGAGATCTTTTAGAAAAATTAACAGAAGAACAAAAGGCTGCTCATCCAGACAATAATATAGAAACTGACGAGGCAGTCGCACAAAGACTAATAACTTTTATCCGAGAAACTGCTATCATTCATCCAGGCAAAACTATTCTCACCACGACGCATGGAGGAGTCATGAGGGTCCTGCTCGTTCACCTCGGGTATGGAAATGACGAGACACTCCCCTATGGCTGCATAGCAAATCTCGCATACATAAAACTAGAAACAGACGGAGTAGACTTCTTCATCAAAGAGACTGAGGGAGTGACGAGGATCGAGCAATAAAATACATGGATAAATGGCTAAATTGCTAAATGGTTAACCATAAAACCATGCAACCATATAACCATTTTAATTAAAACTAGAAACAGACGGAGTAGACTTCTTCATCAAAGAGACTGAGGGAGTGAC
>CAMPGJ010000141.1 GCA_946885425.1 uncultured bacterium | reverse complement strand
GAGTCGAACATAATGAGCATTTTGAGAATCCCAATCAACCAAAAGCGATCTTTTTTTTGTATGGGTCGCCCGGAATTGGAAAAACTCAACTGTCAATTGAACTAGCAAAATATTTTCACGGAGATGACTGGGAAAAACATTACAAGAAACTAGACGGTACAGATTTTAAGAGCCGTACTTCTCTGGGTAGATTAAAAGGATCTGATCCAAATTATGTTGGATACGGCGATGAGTTGATGATCACCTCAGAGTTTTTGGCAAGAAAAAATAATATTGTAGTCGTAGACGAGTCAGAAAAAGGCTGCCACGAATTCCGTGAATATTGGCTCCCAGTCATGGATAAAGGAAAAACATTTGCAAGAGAAGGAGTAAAAAATGGACGAGGGTCGGCAAAAGATACTGTTATGGATTATGGCAATACCTGGCTGATTTTCACATCTAATGTTGGTAGTGCAGATATGAAAAAATCTTCTTTCGGGATGAATTCCGCATCTGCGAACCAAACACAACAAGAGAAAGGACTAAAAGCCTTCAAAGAACTTTTTGCGGATATGCCCGAATGGATCAGCCGTCTGGGTGAACATAATGCACTTATGCTAAATCCATTACAACCTGAGCATTATGGCATGATAACTAATAAATTCTTGACAGAATTAAATGATAAACAAAAAGGAGGATATAATCCTGTTTATATAACTGAAGATTTGCAAGCACAACTATACAATGACGCAAATATACAGAGCTATGGAGCAAGAGAATTAAAGCATAGTATCGATAGACTGATTGTTCCGAAGTTCTTAGCGGCCAAGCAGAAGCATCAACCAAAAGAAGGACTTCCAATACACCTTCATTACGACGCTGAAACCAAAGCGATTCAAACAGCAATAGGAGAAGAACCAGAACCCGATCCAAGAAAAAAATTACCTGAACAATCTCCTGCAAAACCTCCAGTAATGGCTACAAGGGTAATTCCTGCTGAGAAATTTCATGACGCGCAAAAAACTATGAGGAATATGACTGCTGAAGAAAAGTTCTTATGGGGCGCAACTGCAGCAACTGTATTTATAGCTATTGCTCAGGCTACTAGAAGGAATAGACCGTAATCCCCGCTCATTTAGCTCGTCTCTGATTCACGGGGATTGGGCTGGAGCATGCCTACTCTGTTGCCTTCTGTATCCTTGATCGAAACAAATTTCCCGATTCCCGGGATGTCCATCTCTTCCCCGACAATCTCTCCACCTTCTGTTTTTACTTTCTCGATACTTTCCTGTAAATTATCTACAGCTACAACAACAGAAGGATATTGGAAACCTGGTTCGTCTTTGTATTCATAAAATCCTCCATTGATCGTCCCAGGGGTTTTAACCATATTATTTTCATCGGTTTCTGTGGTTCCTGCCAAAACATAGTTCCCCATTTCAGCACCAAGAACCTTCATATCCCAACCAAAAGCATTCGAATAAAATTTGGAAACTCGCTCCTTATCTTTCGCTGGCATCTCAAAATGGACAACAGAATTCTTTTTCATAGAATTACATTAGTGTAGCAAATAATTAGATGATTTATGTAAGAACAGGCATTTACCTATTCAACAGAGAGGCTAAAACGACTGCCTGATTATGTACTTCATCTTTTGCGCTGTAGAGCAAAGTCACCTTACCATGTTGTTTTTCCAAGTCCCGTAGTTGGCTGAGTAACTCCCCTTTGCCAGAAAGCTCTTCTTCATATCGCTTTTTAAACGCTTCCCACTTCTTCGGATCATGTCCAAACCACTTCCGAAGTTCATCGCTTGGCGCAATTTCTTTTAGCCATAAATCAACATGTGCTTTTTCCTTTGAAACGCCTCGGGGCCATAGTCTATCCACAAGGACCCGATATTCATCGTCTTCACCCGAAGGAAAATAAATTCTCTTTACAAAGATCATTCCCTTATTATATTTCTATTATCTAATTTAGCAACCTGAGCAATGGTGGCTTTTTAGTCGCTACCCAAGTTACATTTGATAAATGCTTGACAATTTTATACATATACGTATAATATACATATATGCCAAACAAAACAATTTACGTCAGCGAACAAGATGTCTCATTATTTGAAGAAGCAAAAGATATTGCGGGAGGCGCTCTCTCTTCTGTCATTGCTCGTGCGCTTCGCGAATATGTAAGTAAACATCAAAAAAAGACACAAGGAATGAAAGAGGTTTCTGTAAAAGTTGGCTCTCATAACTCGCAGAGAGACCAGCGCTTTATTGGAGAAGAGATTGGAAAATGGTCAGGTTTTTCCGATGATAAAATATGGTTAATGGATGCCAAAATTTATCAGACAAAAAAAGGCAATTGGGCTATATTGTTGCGGCATTCTTCAAAAGCAACACTTCTCACCAATCCTCACGAATGGCAAAAAAATGCAGAATATCTTGATGCTGCAAAAACAGACCTTATTGTGGGAGAGAATCTCAGTAAGTTGAAGAAAAAACTTCCCCTATCACTCTACGCTACTATTGAAGATGTTTCTAAGAAATATGAAGCTCCAGTAGAATATCTGGACATTTAAGGAGGTGATTGTTATGGGTAGTATAGAAGATAAACATTTTGAACATTTAGCAAAAATGAAAGCTCTCGGAGGAATGGACAAATGGTATAGTTGGGATTCCCCTATTGGTCTGAGTATTTTCTTTTTAACCTTAACAGGAATTGCAGCAATTATAAAACTTGTCTTTTTTGGATAAACTCCAAAAGCCAATGTTATTAAAAAAAAGCCACCAATTGGTGGCTTTTAATGGCTTTCCGAAGTGCTCCCCAGTCCTAAAATTAGTATAGTGGCAGAATTTGCTAAGTTTAAAACTACTGATCCTCAAGATTATTACAACAACATTAATTCAAGCATTTCAGGATATTCGTTATATGGGAAGATTAAGACAAAGGTGGAATGAGATTAAAAAATTACAATCTAAACCTGTCAATTTTTCTTAGTTTTATACTCTAAAGTG
>CAMPGJ010000140.1 GCA_946885425.1 uncultured bacterium | reverse complement strand
GGGTGTGGATACAGGTGCTGACCCTTGCTGCATTTGCGGGGAAACATTCTCTTCTTTGGGCGATGGAGATGGTTGTTGTGTATCAGGCATTACCTTTATAGTAAAAAATCCCCCACAAAAACACAAGTGGTCAAACCTAAAAAATAAAGCTGGCTCTAGTAACGCAAAGCGTGATAGAATAACCCAACCATTAATCCTAAAATGTTATGACCAGTTTTATTATTGTAGCTAAAAAAAAAGAAAAAAGACTCTCTTATATCAACGACTATTGTGCTAAATTACAAATCGATAGATTTGATATTACCTTCATCGAAAAGGATTCTGCAAAGCAGAATTCTGAAGGTAAAACGACAAGCGCCACACGACAAAGTATTGGGATTGAGGATGTGAAAAACATGCAGAAGAAAATATTTCTGCGTCCAATTAAGAGTCAGACCAAAGCTATCGTTATAGAAGAAAGTCACTTACTGACACCAGAAGCTCAAAATGCGCTTTTGAAGGTTCTTGAAGAACCACCCATGCATACTATTATACTATTATCCGCCGACTCAAAAGACAGTCTGCTCCCGACAATTATCTCCCGCTGCCAAGTGATCACGCTCGAAGAAGAGGAAATGGAACTTACACCTAGAGAGCTTCTCGAATATATTGAGTTTATCAAGAAACTACCGACCCTCTCAGTAGGAGAGAGACTCAAGAAGGCGCAGGTCCTTGCCAAAGATAAACAAAAAGCCATCGAATGGATAGAAAAACTCATTTTGGCAATCCGCGAAAAGATTATTAAAGCCCCTGATACACTTGATACTCTTGATACCCTTGATACTCTTGATACTCTTAAAAGGCTCCAATCCCTCCACACCATACTAAAGACTACAAATGCAAACCCGCGATTTGCGATTGAAGATACATTGCTCCAACTAGCAAAACAATAGAGCTGAAACGTGTTAATTTGTTACTTATGGAAATAACTAAGAAAATTTTATCAGTCGAAAAAGATCACTTTAACAGGTTAAGCAGCCAAGCCAAACAACTTATAAAAGGCTTCACATTATTCAACCTAATCTTTCCAATTTTTTCAATCTTCACTATGGCTTACTTATGGAGGCAATCACATGACATAATCCTCGTAGCCATATTTAATTTAGGAGTTTTTGCGGCAATGCCGGTTGGATTTTATATTAATGGGTATTTGCTGAAAAAATTTTACCCCTCCAAACTTTATTTTTCAGGCATACTTTTTCAAGCAATTTTTACCGCCGCTGTTATATTCTCTCCTGTAACTAATTATACTTCAACCTTAATCTATGGATTATTTATAGGGCTAAGTGCCGGTCTTATTTGGTCTAACAGAGCTTTCTTGGTTGTAAAAATTACATCTAATAAAAATATGATTTATTTCATAAGTCTTGATTCCACAATAAGCCTCCTGTTAGGTATTGTCGTCCCAGTAGCTATCGGCTCATTTATTATCTTTGGACAATCTGGCCATTTATATAGCCCTGTACAAGCATATTATTTCTTGTCCCTGCTCATGTTCCTTATCGTATTTTTTATCTTCAACAACACTAAAAATATAACATCCGAACTGCCGCAGCTTTCTCAGATATTCCTCAAAAAACCTTCGAAAAAATGGTTGAAGATGAGGTTTTTTGCTTTCATATTCGGATTATTAAGCGGTCTAGGCAGCTTTGTTCCTATTATCATGGTAATGCAATTTATTGGTAAAGAGGATGCATTGGGAACTGTTCAATCTTTATCTGCAGTAGTAGCGGCAATTATTATCTATACAGTAGGAAAAAAAATTACAGTAGAGCAAAGAGGTTGGATCGTCGCAGGTAATGTACTATTTGCAATTTTAGCAGGTTTATCTTTCGCAATTCTATATTCGAAGATTGGCGTATTTATTTATTTTATTTTCCAATCTTTTGCCCAGCCATTAGGATCAATCGGATATAGCTCAATTTACTATGGATTAGTCGAGACAGAAAATCAAAAGACTCAAAATCATTATTCTCACATTGTCGATTCTGAAATATACATTAACAGCGGCAGAATTATTGGGATCACTGCATTCATTTTATTTATCCACTTATCCTCGCAAGCAGTAGCGCTTAGATATACACTTTTGTTTTTTACATTCTTCCAGATATTATTATTCATCATTGCCAGATCGATAGATAAAGGACCAAAAACAATAACAGTTAACAATTCACCCCTAACCATTGATTCAATATAAAAATTTCATTGTTTTATTGTGCTAGAATAACACCATCATGAACCTCGCATATCAGCTTCGCCCACAATCACTTGAAGAATATTTCGGACAGGAACATCTGGTAGGGGAGGGGAAACTCCTAAAGAAAATGGTGGAAACTGGCAATCTTTCTTCCATGATCTTCTGGGGACCACCCGGCAGTGGCAAAACAACCCTCGCGTACATCATTGCCCAAGCTGCCAACGCCAACTTTCACCATCTCTCAGCAGTAGAAACAGGTAAAGCCGATCTGATGAAAATAATTAAGCAAGCGGAAAGCGAAAAGGGGAAAGGGGAAAGCAAACGAACAATTTTGTTCATTGATGAAATTCATCGTTGGAACAAAGCCCAACAAGATGCACTCTTACCGTATGTAGAAAGTGGGCTCATAACGCTGATCGGAGCAACGACAGAGAACCCATCATTCGAAATTATCAGCGCGCTGTTATCCCGAAGTAAAGTATTTGTTTTAAAAAGCCTGGACAAAGAACATTTAGACAAAATCATAGATAGAGCTTTAACCGACAAGAAAAGGGGAGTAGGGGAGTTCAAAAAAACAATTGCTCCTGAAGCTCAAGAATTATTAACCCGCCTATCCGGTGGGGATGCAAGAATCCTGTTAAATGCTCTTGAAATTGCCGCAACAACGTACAAAGAAAAAAAGATAACTCCAGAGATAATAAAAGAAATTTTCCAGACAAAATCCGCTGGACTATATGACAAAAAAGCGGATGAACACTACAATATCAT
>CAMPGJ010000139.1 GCA_946885425.1 uncultured bacterium | reverse complement strand
GTCTGCGGACTCTATTGGGGTGAAAAGATACCATTCACTTTTTTTTACAACGCTCATCCTCGATTTTCTGATAAATATTAAAGAAGTCCCAGGGGTGAAAAATGTAAAAGATAAAGCAGCTTCGTTTATCCTTTCTCAAAAGAGCGAACATTGGTCATTTAACTATTGGATGAGAAATTCACAAGAGGCAAAGAAAATGCCATATCCGGATGACCTTGATGATACATTTTGCGCGTTATCTTCACTTTTTCGTTATAATCCAGATCTCATTGATGGTAAATCTATGGCGGATATAGTCCAGCTATTGACCACAAATGAAATAGAAGAAGGTGGTCCGTATAGAACTTGGTTAATTCCAAAAGAAAGCGGTAAAAAATGGACAGATGTTGATATCGCAGTAAACAGCAATATTGCATATTTTTTATCACTTCAGGGGATAGATCTGCCACAGCTTACTTCATTTATTGAGTCTCATATCAAAAAAGAAGCTTTTATATCACCTTATTATCCCTCAGTCTATCCTGTTATTTATTTCATATCGCGGTTTTATAAAGGAAAATATATTGACCGGTTAGTAACATATCTTTTGTCAAAAAGAGATAAGAATCATTCATGGGAAAATCCGCTTAATTCTGCGCTAGCTGTCTCCTCTCTTCTCAATTTTGGCGCTGATCCTAACATAGTAAGCAAGAGTATCGGCTCAATTATAAAATCTCAAAAGGAGGATTCATGGGAACCTTATGCTTTTTGTATAGATCCTGCAATGGAAGGAAATATTTATTATGCCGGTTCTTCCGCGTTGACGACAGCTTTTTGTTTGGAAGCAATTATGAAGTACCAACAAGCATCTATTGATCTACCTATCGATCAGAAGATCTTAGAGGAAAATAGAATGTATGAGCAGGTTATAAAAAAGGTAGAGGATACATTCTCGGTGTTTGGTGGAGAATTTAGGTCTAGGGTGACTTCTTTGATTCTGGCTCTTCTAGACAGAAAAGAGGGGAGACAAATTCCACTTATGGCTTTTTATTTTGCTCAGACATTGGGGGATAAAAGAAAAGATATATCAAATGACTTACTTATTCAGCTTGGGGCAGCAAATGTTCTGGGGTGGATTGCGTATACGATTTATGACGACTTTCTGGATGACGAAGGAGATCCTGCTTTACTTTCTATTGCCAACGTTTTAAGCCGGGAATGCACGATAATTTTTGAATCCATTTTTTCAATGAATGATGAGTTCCGTGCATTTTCGCATACCATTATGGGAAGATTGGATGAAGCAAACTTATGGGAGATTACTCATTGCCGCATGAAGCTGATAGATGGAAAAGTTATAAAAGAAGAGTTTAGTATTCCTAATTATGGCAACTATGAAAGACTTGCAAGTAAATCATTAGGTCATGGACTTGGTTCAATTGCAGTACTTTTTTCTCTTGGATATACATGGAATTCACCAGAGGTTACTTATATAGTTAAATTTTTTGAACACTACCTTATTGCTAAGCAGCTTAATGATGATGCTCATGACTGGGAGGAAGATCTAAGAAAAGGTCATATTAATCCTGTTGCTGCTCGAATTTTGAAGAAAAGATATGGTAGTAGACTGAACATCGAAAATGAAATTAATATAATTTCTGCGCTCCCACAGCTTCAGGAAATATTTTGGAATGAAGCTATTGATGAAGTCTGCAAACTGATATTTGATCATACAAGAAAAGCAAAAAAGATTCTTAAAAAATGCGGGGTTGTTGTTGATCCTGGTTATTTGGAGGAAATTCTAGTAGTATATGAAAATGTTGCTCACAAAGTCCTGCGTGAAAGATCTCAGGCTGTACAATTTGTGAATGCCTACAGTATCGATAGATCTAAATAGTGTTTAGTTTATCGATGACCTCGAAATGAATGAATTTAGTGCTTTTATAGCAAGATATAAAAAAGTTATCCAGAGTGAAATTGTTAAGTCAATCAAACTTTTGCCTGACACTCATCCGCAATTTGCGGAGGAATACCAATTATTTTCTCAAAGCGCTCAAGGTGGGAAAAATATCCGTGGAACGTTAGTACAATTGGGGTATCTTTTAGGAAATTTTGTAGAAGATAAAGAACTAGTAAAAATATCCGCAGCATGCGAAATTCTCCATGTCTCCCTTTTAATTCATGATGACATTATTGATAGGAGTGAATTGAGGCGGGGGAAGCCAACAATTCATAAAGCGTTAGGTAGAGGACATTATGGTATTTCTCAGGCAATTTGCCTTGGGGATATGGGATTATTTTTGGCGACCAAATTAATTTCCGAGAGTAAAATATCAAACGTGTTAAAAACTAAAGTTATCGCTTTTTTTTCTCAGATGGTAATGGACACTATTGCCGGCGAAATGCTGGATATAAAAATATCATTATCCGGTTATCATAAGAAAATGTCAGATATTATGCTTATGCAGCAGCTAAAAACTGCTTCTTATACCATTGTTGGGCCACTTATTATTGGAGCAATGGTGGGAAGAGCAAATAAAAAACAACTTCGTGCCACAAAAAAATTTGGTGAATATATCGGTATGGCTTTTCAGATACAGGATGATATATTAGGAGTGTTTGGTGATGAAAGAATAGTTGGTAAGTCAGTGAGGTCAGATATAGAAGAAAATAAAAGTACACTTCTCATCATGCATGCGCTTACAAAAGCGACGCCAAAGCAAAGGAAAATTCTTGATTCCTATTATGGAACAGGGAAGATCACAGTAAAGCAGCATGAGAGGATTAAGCAAATTTTTGAAACAACGGGCGCTTTAGCATATTCTCAATCTAAAGTAGAGGAATACATTACTGCAGGGAAAAAGTTTATTCCTGCTATGACAGAGAACAAAAAAATACAGGATATTCTCATGCAATTCGTAGATTTCATCCTCCAAAGAAAAAAGTGAAGCTATTTAATAATTTTTTAATAATTGACCTCGCAACTTGTTTGCGCTAAAATGACATAACTTCTTAATTTATTACATTA
>CAMPGJ010000138.1 GCA_946885425.1 uncultured bacterium | reverse complement strand
AAGAGTATCAGGTGTATCAAAGGTATCAAAAGCCTTTTTTTTCGTGGTTTTTTTAGCTCCTGATTCCCTAATATTTTCTCCCACCTCCCTCACTAATTTAGAAGGACTATCAGCGATTATATTTTTTATATCCACCACCTCTTTAAGCGATTCTTTTAGATTGATTAAATCGCGTGCGTTTCCAAGCCCTACTGATAACCTGGAAAGGAGGCGTTCGATATCAGAAACTTTCTCAAGCGAGTCTCTAAGAAAATTTCTTTGCTTTTTATCTTTTATAAAATTTTCTACTGCCTCATACCGTTTTTCGATCGCTGCTTTATCTGTAAGCGGTTTACGCATCCATTGCTTTAGTAATCTTCCGCCCATACTCGTTATCGTTTCATCAAGTACCCAGAGGAGGGTTCCTTTTGTATCGTGCTCTCTGATCGTTGAGAATAGCTCAAGATTGATTATTGTTGACCGGTCCAGCATTACATAGTCATCTGTAGGAAGAGAGATAATTTTTTTGATATGCGTGATACGCCCTTTTTGTGTTTGCTGCAAATATCCCAAGAGTGCCGCCGCTGCTTGTATTGCCAGCTTTTGATCTTCTATTCCAAACCCTGCCAGAGTTGCGACACCAAAATGGTTTTTCAAATAGCGGTTTGCGTCATCAGCATACGTATGCCAGGCAGGAAAAGGAAAGACATTGAGTCCCTTCTCTCCTTTTAGCATGTGTAAAAATGCTGGGTCATTGTAGAGTTCATCCGGAAGGATGCATTCTTTTGGATTGATTTTTGCAAATTCATCAGCAATAATTTGTTTTCTTCCTTGTTCATCCGATTCAATTTCAGTAACGCAAAAATATCCGGTGGAAATGTCAGCCAGAGCAAAAGAAATGCTTTTTTGCGTGCACAACAAACTGACAATATAATTATTCTCTTTTTTGCTGAGTGCTTTTTCGTCCATAACAGTTCCTGGAGTAACGATCCGCACAACTTCCCTCTCAATAATTCCCTTTTTATTCGGAAGACTTATTTGTTCACAGATGGCTACTTTATAGCCCGCTTTAATCAGTTTAGGTAAATAATTATCAAGAGCGTGATAAGGAACTCCAGCCATTGGAATTCGCCCATCTTTACCTTTTGCCCGGCTTGTCAGTGTAATGTTCAAAACGCGAGCTCCGGTATGCGCATCGTCGAGGAAAAGTTCATAAAAATCTCCCATTCTATAAAGAAGCAAGCAATCCTGATATTGCTCTTTTATCGCCAAATACTGCTTCATCATAGGAGTAGAAAAGTCATGCATATAATTAACACTTAAACAATTAACACTTGACACTTAACACGGCCGCCTAGGGCGACCTTTTCACAATTCACTCATTTTAATAGAATAATTTATTCTGAATTGTTAGCTGTTAATTGTCAATTGTTAACTGTTAATTGATGAATGAATTCTCCTCTTTACAATCTCGCGTCGGATAATATACCATTAATAGTAAGTATGAGGCAAAAGTTCCTTATCGTCTTTTTTAGCGCTTTTTTTCTGGTAATAAATTTTGTTGTTGTTGCCAGCTTCCACCAAAGACAAACATTGAAGAGTTCTGCAGCTGCAACTACCTCCCTCTCTTTTTTTCCTCCTTCTTCATTCTCTAGTCCAATTCAAGCCGGTGTAGGACAGCCATTTTCTATTGATCTAATGATGGCGCCTGGAAATAATAAAGTTACTAAACTCCAGGTACATATCGTCTTTCCAAAAGCTACTTACAGCATCGCGAGCGCAAAGTTTGTGGTAGATAAATCTATTTTTCCTCAGGAAGATGTTGCACCTAAAGTTACTGAGGGTTTAAATGGTGATATTAATTTTACTGTTTCAAATCCTGCAGGAATTGCCTTTGAAACAAAAGTAGGTACATTGACCCTTACTCCGACAAAAGTTGTTACAGAAGCCAATCAAAATGACGGGGTGATCGGATTTTTGCAAGTAACCAGTGCTACTTCAATACAGGCAGGAGATTTACCTACGGAAAATGTCATAGCTCAATTAAATCAGGCGTACGTGTATGTCTCTGCTGACGCTGTACCGACTACCGTTCCTCTCTCTACCCCTGTACCCACATTTACTTGTTTGGGATCATGCCCTATCTCTCCTACGATACCTGACGGAGGTGTTGGAGGAGGAGGTCCCCTGCCAACTGACCCTCCTGTGCAGAATCTGAGCCCTACACCTTGTCCGGCAGGCCAGATTAGCTCGCAAAATGTCAATGATATTCAGGCAAATAACCATAGAAAAGGAAAGAATTCCGGTGGGCTATTAGAGATACTTATAAAGTTAATAGAACTTATTCTGCAGCTTTTGAGTGGTGGAGGCGGTACATTGCCAACACCATCTGATCCGCCTACTCCATCCGATCCTTCAGGAGGAACGCCTACTGATGCTCCTGCTCCATCAACCAGTCCTTGTATACCAGCAGAACCTACAAGTGCACCAGAACCCACACAGGCGCCAGTTGCTACAGCAATTCCTCAGCCCACGCAGCTAACTGCAACGACAGCTCCTGTTGGTTCAGCAGCAATTTGCGGAAAGGTAACAGCAAGTGCTAAAGCTGGAACTCTTGCATCCTGTACTGGTCTCACAGCGACACAGCCAAGTAATAACGGATTTTACAGTGTAACCAACTTTGGATGCAACGTGGGTTTCCCCAAGGATACCCAGGATAATTGTATACCCAGCTGTTTGGATTCTGCTCCTCAGTGTGAAGGATTGAGTGGTCCAGCGTGTGAAGAAAAAGTTATATGGTACTCCGCAAATGCTGATCAGTATGGATGCAACGCACACGTAAAAGTTACTAATCCTAAGACCGGAAAGGCTGTTGTCGTTCAAGCGCTTGATAGGGGCCCAGGTTGTGCCATTCAGAAAACAAATGCCTTCTTTGATATGTCACAAAAAGCATATCAAGAGATCAATGCTGATGATGGTGTAGTACAAGTAGAAAAAGTTGCCGACACAACCCCTCTTGGACCGATTCCTGTGTGTAC
>CAMPGJ010000137.1 GCA_946885425.1 uncultured bacterium | reverse complement strand
TTTTTATTTCAGAATTTTAGAATTTACATCCAATGGAATATGGCAAATGGACAATGGAAAATCGATTAATTAATTGCTTTAATTAATCGCTCTTTTATCATCATCGCATCCACCTTTTTGCCTAATTTTTTCATTGTTTGGCCGACGAGGAACATTATTACTGGCTCTTTGCCGGCTTTATACTCTTGAACTGCTTTCTCATTCTCACCCAGAACAGTTGTGATGATTCCTGCTAGTTCCCCTTCATCAATTGTTGCTACTTGTTTGGATTCAACAATATTTTGGATCAATGCCGCGGGGAGCAAAGTATCTGTCTCAACTTTTTTATTGATTATTGTGTTCGCGATTTCTTTGGGTGTTACTGACTGTTCTTTGCCTGCCGTTACTGCTTCCTCAAAAAAATCAGCTGCAAGTTTTTCTCTTGTGAGGATTTCTGCATCATAATGAGAAAGTTGGTAATCCTTTATAAATCGTCCCAATTTCGCATGGGGAAGTTCCGGCATCTCGAATTTGAGGTCTGCTATTTGTTTTTTTGTTGTAATGATTGGTGGGATATCTGGTTCTGGGAAATACCGGTAATCCTGTGCATCTTCTTTGGACCGTTGAGAGAAAGTTCTCTGTCGATTCTCATCCCATCCACGTGTCTCCTGAGCGGGGGTCTCACCCTCTTCCAGGATTTCTGTCTGGCGTTTTACCTCAAAATTGATAGCTTTTTCGACAAATTTGAATGAGTTAATATTTTTCACCTCAACTTTATAGTTAGGGAGTTTAAACTCTTCGTCATTACGAGCGACCGTAGGAAGCGCGGCAATCTCTTCTGGACTAGATTGCTTCGTTCGCTGTTGATTGTGCTCGCCTCGCAATGACGGGTGGTCTGACAGTGATATATTCGGTTCTAGCCGCATCTCTCCTTTATCCATATCTGCATTGGAGACGTCAAGATAGCGTACGATTTGCTGCAATTTTTGTAGATATTCTTTGACTTCCAGCGCGTCGTTAAAATCAGGTTCAGTTACGATTTCGACAAGTGGTACACTGGAGCGGTTAAAATCAATAAGACTTGTTTTTTCTCCGCTGATTTCCTGATGAGAAAGTTTTCCGGTATCTTCTTCCATGTGTACACGGGTGATGCCGATTCTTTTGCCACTGGAAAGCTCAATATATCCCTTGTATCCAAATGGCAGATCATACTGACTGATCTGATAGCCTTTTGGCAAGTCAGGATAGAAATAATTTTTTCGGTCAAATTTAGAAAATTCATTGATCTCGCAGTTGAGCGCAAGCGCGATTTTGATGCACCATTCAATAGCTTTTTTATTTGGTACAGGAAGTGCACCAGGAAGTCCAAGACATACCGGGCACGTATGTGTATTTGGCTCTTTGCCAAAATAATCCGCAGAACAGCGGCAGAACATCTTAGACTTAGTCTTCAGTTCGACATGTACCTCTAATCCGATGATTGGTGTGTATTTACTCATAAATTTTTGTCATTCTGGAGCGAAGCGATAGAATCCCCTAAGAGATCCTATCGAGGTCGCTGCCTCTCCAGGATGACACTATAATCCTGGTCTTTTAAGACCTAGGGGATTTTCTTGTTCATATTTAAATGCTACATTTAATACTAATTCTTCAGCAAACTGTGGACCTATGATTTGCATACCTATTGGTAATCCTGCTTTGGAGAAGCCGACAGGGACATTGATACCGGATAAACCGGCAATGGATGATGGTTCTACCAGCATATCGGCGAGCTCACCAAACATTGATTGTCCTTCACTTGCTCCCACGGGCAATGCAACCGTCGGACTAGTCGGGCCGACGATGACATCCACATCCTGAAAGGCTTTTTTGAAATCTTCGATGATAACAGTTCGTACTTTCATGGCTTTGTTGTAGTACTGGTCATAGTAACCTGCTGAGAGGGCATAGGTACCCAGCATAACTCTGCGCTTTGCTTCATCCCCAAAATCCTGCCTTGCAGAACCATAACGTATGCCATCATATCGTCCCAGGTTAGAAGAGACTTCAGCTCTCTGGATGATGGTGTACACAGCGATAGCATATTTGGGATGGAACAAGTTGATTTTTTTGATTGTTGCTCCTAGTTTTTCAAGTGTTTTTATAGCTTCTTGTACATGCGTTTTTACTTCATCGTCGACACCCTCAAAGTAGTCATCTGGAATGCCGATTTTCAAACCTTTGATATCCTTGCCGATATTTTTGAGATAATCAGGAACTGCATTTGGTGAAGTTGTCGCATCCAGAGGATCCTGACCAGCAAGTATTTGAAGCATAAGTGCGCTGTCTTCAACTGTCTTTGTGATCGGGCCAGGACTATCCAAAGATGATCCCATGGCTACCACACCATATCTGCTGACCCGTCCATAGGTGGGTTTGAGTCCGACGACCCCACACCAGCTGGCAGGCTGTCTGATAGAACCGGCAGTTTCTGAGCCTATGGCAGCTATCGCTTCGTCTGCTGCCACACTTGCTGCTGCTCCACCAGATGATCCGCCCGGAAGATAGCCGGTATTCCATGGATTTTTGGTCGAACCATAATCGGATGTTTCAGTGGATGATCCATGTGCCCAGGCGTCCATATTGGTTTTACCCAGCAGTACGATACCAGCTTCTTTTAGCCGTTTTACCACAGTCGCATCAAATGGAGGGATATAGGTATCCAATACTTTACTTGAAGCGGTTGTACGTATGCCATTTGTTGAGAAATTATCCTTGATGGAGATCGGCACACCCAAAAGCGGGAGATCTACACCTGCAGCGATCTTCTTATCTGCCTCTGCAGCATTTTTGAGTGCTTCTTCTTCTGTCACTGTAACAAATGCATTGATTGTAGGTTCAGCCTTCTTAATATTCTCCAGATACGCCTTCGTCAGCTCAACAGAAGAAATCTCCTTATTTTTTAATTTTTCTTTCGCTTGTTTTAGTGTTAAATTTTTCATAGTTTGTTCTGTAGTGGCGCGATTTATCGCGATTTAGCAATCCTAAGGATCTTTTTACTACTAAAGCGT
>CAMPGJ010000136.1 GCA_946885425.1 uncultured bacterium | reverse complement strand
ATTACATTATTCTTACAATTAGAAGATTATATGACATTTGGAGAGCGTATTTACAGAGAAAGAAAAAAGAAGAAGATGTCGGCTCAAGCACTTGCTGATGCATGTGGTCTGTCCAGAAGTTACATCACGCTTATAGAAAATGACCACAGGCGACCAGGAAAAAAGATCCTTACTAAAATTGGAGAGGTACTTGACGTGAAGGCACCTGTCATCATCAATTGGTATCTCGAAGACCTCAGGAAAAAGTTGGGATAATTATGTTTGCGCTTCTTCGACTGCTTGTTCTGCTTCCTGTTCTGTTTGTGACGCTTGTTGTTGGTAATTATCTAGCTCTGTTTGGGCTTGTCGTTCCTCATCTTCGTATTGCTTTGCTTGTTGTCTGTATTGGTCTGCTTGTTGTTTGTACGTCTGCGCCTGCTGATCATATTGATCGGCTTGTTGGTAGTAAGAATCTTTATTCTGTGCTGCCTGATCACGTTTTGACCTGGCACTATCGATATACGAACGCAATGTTGTGGGATCAGCCATATGATCACCCCCTTTTATCTGATCATACAACCCTAGGGTAAAATGTAAGTAAGAAAGGGAACGCTACCAGCTTCCGCCGCCGCCGCCCCCGAAGCCTCCACCGGAGGATCCGCCACTACTGAAACCACTTCCCTGTGGTGTTGATGCTATTGCAGATGACATGGACTTTGAAAAATCATCCATGCTTGAAGCAAATGCTGTTGTTGTAAATGGATGTGTGCCTATATACCAGCTTGGTTGGGTGCCTTTTATTCCTATTTCGTCCATTTGTTTTGCAAATTTTGCTGTTAAGCCAAAAATAATAGCATATGGTAGCACTTCGTTAAACATGTTTTTCTTTTCAAAGAATTGTTGGCGGTATTTTTCTGAAGTATCGATGAAACGATAATACCCTTTTCCTCTACGGAACATATCTCGACCGTATGCTGTTCTTCTGGGCATAAATTGGGACATAACACAGAGAATGATGCCGCTTAGCAAAATGCCCAGTCCAATATCAGCGGTAAAAATAATCTCGCTTGCCAGGCTATATCCTGTAATTACACCCCCAGCAATAAGTAGACAGATGGCTACTATCAAATAGTTATTGCGTACTTTTTCCGGATCTGTAGAAAATAATTGCTTTCTAACCACTTCTTTATATAATTCTTGTTTTACTTCTTGGAGAGATTGGTAGAAAGTAGTCTTCAAAGAAGAAACAGTAACGGTATTTACAGAGGAGCCTTTTTCAAAAAGCTTATCTAATAATAGTTTTTCATAAGCGTGAAGTTCTTTTGTTTCTTTTTGTTTTTTTGTCAGAAGATAATCTGTTTTCCCGAAGAGCCATGTTTTCTTTAGCTCAGAAATAGTGAGATATCCTCTACCAGCGAGATCAACGATTGTAGAAACTATATCATGCGTATGCGCTCTTTCATCCATGAGCACACCTAGCTCAGCTGGACGCAGTTTAGCCGGTGGGGTAAATTCTACAACGATTGTTTCATGTCCGCCAATTGGTTTGATATGTCCCTGATTATTTTTTCCTGCAAAAATATTGTCTCCAAACCAATAATCTCTACCTCCTTTATACCAGAGATAGAAAATGGTACAGATGCCAAAGAGTAAAGAAAAACCGAGAGTGGCTTGAGAAGGCCATGAGATGAATTTCTCCCACATGGTTTTAGGTTGAGCGACTGATATAACAGGTACCAAGCCTTTCTTGTATCCAGCGACGATGGTCATGCCCTGAGATTCCCCTAATGGTTGCTTGTTGGTAAAGCGCGCACTGCGTGGTGATTCTACTTGTGAAATGCATTGTCCCTGTGATCCATCATAACCTTCATAGCAGGCTGTCTTGAGTAGTCCATTTGAAGGAAGCGCTACGATGGCTGTAGTCTTTGTGATAGGGACAGGCCATTTATTACCTGTAACATTCCAATATAACTCATCCTGCTCGTCAAAAGTTTTTAAGATGCCTTTGGCAGTATAATGTATTGTGTATGTATTCTTCCCTGAAATTGTCTTATCAGGGTCCCCGATTTTTAGACGTATATATCCATCATTTTGTGATTTAGTATAGCGTGCTTGTTCACCGTTCTGTTCAATTTCTGTAACCATAATTTCTGTATATGTTTTTTGGTTTTGTGATTCATAGATATATGGAATATCACGATAAATGCCATGTTTTGACAACGTATTAAAGTCGACATTGATAGTTTCAACGATGTCTACTTCTCCTGTTTGCTGAATAGTTATCTGAGAATTAAATGTATCAATATTCCAACCTTCATCAGCGAATGCGGGGAGGGGGAAAGAGAAGAAAAAGAATGCGATAATAATGAATAAAAATCGTTTCATATACCAATTCTATCATTTGCTATACTTAGGGTGGGTAACAAAATAAAATTATGGATTTATTAACTATTTTTGGTCTGGCTCTTTTGGAATTATGGATAGCCATTCCGGCTGGGTTGTACATGAAGGTTGATGTAAATACGATTTTAGTGCTGACTATGACCGGTGGGATTACCGGAGTTAGTATTGTAATTTTTGCCGGTAGCAAAATTCGTTCTCATCTTGTAAAAGCGGAAAAAGCATTGGGTGAAAGGAAAAGCTGGAGTATGAAGGTGTGGGAGAAATACGGAGTAATCGGATTAGGATTGCTCTCACCGTTTTTGACAGGAGCGCCAATCGGGGCAGCCCTTGCGATAACTTTCGGAGGTAAACCGCTTCCTGTTCTTTTCTGGTTTTCTTTAGGAGTTGTTTTATGGAGTCTTATTTTTATGTATTTTACAAAAGCGGGTTTAGGTTCTCTGGGAGTTTGATAGGTGCTGATATAATTATTACATGAATATTTTATTGAATTGGCTGATTAGTGCGATTGTCATATTCGTTATGGCGTATGTTTTGCCAGGAGTTCATATAGAAAGCTTTACAACTGCGTTGGCTGTGGCAGTTGTGTTGGGTATTATGAATGTGGTTATAAAGCCAATACTGTTTATCTTGACGCTTCCTGTGACAGTATTAACCCTCGGGTTAGTTATGTTTGTTATCAAT
>CAMPGJ010000135.1 GCA_946885425.1 uncultured bacterium | reverse complement strand
AACAATTAACAATTAACAATTAACACGGCCAATATATGCCTTTTAACTCTTAACGTCTATATGTTGGTTAAATGTTAATTGTTAAATGTTAACAGTTACGGAGGATTAGATAATAAAACAGCAAGAAATGCCCGTTCTTGACAGGAATACGAATAAATGCGAATAATAAGGTAGGGCTGAAAAATATTTGTAGATTTGTAGCTCAATTCGTGGTGTAATTTGAAGAAATTTGCATTTAAGGAGGTGATTATTTATGTTAAAGAAAAAGAAGCATTCAAATAAACTTGGTGGTGTTCTCGGAGCGCTTGCTGTCGGTGTAGGTGTCGTTGCAGCAGCATTATTGTCCAACAAACAAAATAGAGTTAAGGTAAAGAGCGCAGTGTCTTCAGCTTCAAAGAAAGCAGCACCAGTCGTTAAAAAGGTTGCAAAGAAGGCAGAAGTTGTTTTGAAGAAGGAGACAAAATTAGCAACTAAAACAGCGTCAAACGCGGCTAAGGTAGTAAAAAAGGCTAAGGTTGTTAAAAAAGCAGCAAAGTAATTAAGGGCACACTACATACCTTATTTTGCAGTGCCCTAGAGGAGTTTGGTTACCTGGTTCCAAAATTGCTCAACACCATTAGATTGCAGTTCTTCAGATGCTTGTGCTTTTACATAATGCATCATGTTGGAGAAGATTTTTTCCTGCAAGCACCACATGGTAAAAGCTGAGGCTGCGATCGGGTCATCAGGTAACCGGATTGCCCGCCAATGGTGGGCTTTTGCTAAAAGGTCAGAGCCATGAATGGTTTCTTTTTTTGCCGCAAGTTCCCATAATCGATGATTTTCTGTAGTTGTTGGCATCAGCCCGTGATGTCTCAGGAAATTGAGATTATCATATTCTTGTTTTCCTACGGGTCTTGATAGTAGGAGAATAACACCGCCCTTTTGCTTTGGCGTGATAAGTGCCTTGAATGCTTGTTCGCTTGGTTTGGTTACTTCGATTGCAATGGGGTATTCTTTGAAAAGATGTTCATAACTGTCAACAATAGTCCTGTCATGTACTGATGTATACATAGTGACGTATGGTAATTGAGAGAGTGGGAAAATAAATGGTTTTGTATAGTTAGCTTCACGCGCGACAATACTGAATACAAATCGTTCCGATAGTTGGTGAAGATTGTTTATATAGAGAGAACTAAATAATGTTCCTACCGCAGCACCTGATATCGGTATAGAGAGGTGAATCGGTATATGGAGAGAAGGATCTGCTTGCTTCAGTCTCATTTTAAATGAATGTGCGGACATATCTTCAGCAAGAATCGGGCTAACAGGGTATGCCGCGACCACAACGGGCGCAATTGGTAAGTCAGCTCGTCTTGCGAAGCTGAGTAAATGGTCTTTTGTGTAGTGACTTGGAACGACGATAAGGTCTGCATCGGGTACATACCAAATCGGTTGCGGGCTATCATCTGTTACCTGCACGACCAATAAAATAGAAATCCCCAGTTCTTTTGCCATTTTTTTCTTTATTTCCCCGAGTTTATGTCCCAGGATAGTATGCGGAGCAACGAGCAAGACTTTTTTAGCATCAAACATCCTTTCATCTAGAATAGTTTTTAGCTGGTCATGAATGACAGTTGTTTCTGATCGTAAAACCCTGCTTCCGATACGCGCAAGGAGCACATCCAGGGGAGGCGTTTGTAATATCTCCATAATTTTGCGGCTCAGTGGATTATTACTCACAAATCGGTATGCTTCGCTGACACTTGGATCCTGAGCACCGAGGAGAACAGGAGCGGCATTCCTGGGTAATCCACGGTACAACGCTTTTGTCACCCGCAAATGTCCTAATCCTGTCGGAGATATGGCAAAAATGATAGTCAGTGACGGATCCGTGAGCGGAGAAACTACTGGCATACTACTAGTCTAGTAGATTCGAGTAGAATTGTCATGGGTTTTCTCTCAGTATTGCCTCGTGTTTGTGTGTGTCATCCGGTTCATGGCTTTCTTTTTGTGCATCCTCTACAAGTTCATTTAGGTTGGTTGGGATTGGGTGGTCTTGCAGAAGTTTTGCCATATACGTTGTGTTATGTACAAGATACCGCAGTGTTTTATTTGTGTATAGATGGTGTTCACCGTCTGCATCTTTATAACTCGGTCCCGGACCTGCGGTCCCTACCCAGTAAGTATCAACATTTGGGGCGATCGTGCATCCCAGGTGCATGAGGTTATACAATGTATTGGATCCAACATTATGCGCTCCATCTTCATTACCCGTGACGATGACTCCAGCAACTTTATTATAAAGCGGAAATTGTCCCGTCTGTTTATCATATTCTTCATAAGTCCCATCCAGCCGTTCCAACACCATTTGTGAGACAGATCCCCGTACTCCAAACCAGATCGGTGTGGCAATGATGAGGATCTGTGATGCTTTTATTTTTGCTAAAATTTCAGGCCATTGATCACCTGGTCCTTCATTGGATGAAATACCAAACGGAATAGTATAATCCACAACCCTGATAATCTCTGCCTCTACACCAAGCTTATGATACTGTGCAACAACTTTATCAATCAACACTTCTGTATTAGAAAGAGCAGGTGATTTTTTCAAGGTGCAATTTAAGATAATTGCTTTTAACGCCATGAAGAGAGTTTAGACCCATTTCGAAAGAAGAAGCCGGTCCTCTTGTAAACATTCTGCAAGAAAAGATGGGATGTGGGTAGATTTGACCAACTGTTCATGGTAAAATACAATATATTCCGCTTTGCATCATTGATGCAGAACAAGAATGTTTTACATTCCGCGATAGCTCAGCGGTAGAGCAGGAAGCTGTGTTAGCAGCCTTTTAAGGAAACTTAAGAGTGAAAAGTGGGTGAATTCAGGGAACGTCCCGAGCGCAAGTGAAGGATAATCCTGAGCCAAGCCCCGATTTAATCGGGGAAGGTGCAGAGACTAGGTGAGTACACCATTTAGCGCCCACCACCTAAACATATGTCATTCTGAACTTGTTTCAGAATCTCATAAGCATGGTGATGAGATAGTCCAATAAAAGTAACTTCAAGGTCCGAGGTTCGAATCCTCGTCGCGGAGCA
>CAMPGJ010000134.1 GCA_946885425.1 uncultured bacterium | reverse complement strand
TGGAAAATCTGATTGACTCCGATTGACATTCCCAGGCACTTATTTCATACTACTTTTATGGCAAACAGAAAAGGAAACCTTGAGCCTTATGAAAATGCTCAGAAACGATCATTCAAGGATACCATCTTTTATAATTTCGTTGGCGGTATGGCATGGGCTTTGGGAGCTACGGTAGGGTTATCCCTCATCATATGGGCGCTTACCGTTATAGCTCAAAATATCAACTTCGTCCCAATAGTCGGAGACTTTGTATCCAAGATTATAGACTTCATCTTCGCCACAAATCCAAATCTGAAGAAGTAATCTCTTAAATCCGTTTAAAAAATTGAACCTTTATAGAACCGTCCTTTTTTACTATAATGTATATTACGTCATCCTGGAGAGGCAACCGCCTCGATAGGATCTCCTAAAGGGGATTCTATCGCTTTGCTCCAGAATAAACCAATATGAACAACGATCACTTACAAAACATTCGCCATTCTGCAGCGCATTTACTTGCGGCTGCTGTTCTGGAGCTGTATCCTGGAACTAAGCTCACCATAGGTCCTGCGATCGAAAACGGATTTTATTACGATTTTGACTTCCCTTCGGCGAGCTCAGGGCAAGTGCCATCTGAAAATGATTTTCCCCAAATTGAAGCTAAAATGACAGAACTTCTCAAATCGTGGGACGGCTTCTCATCCAGAGAAGTTTCTGAAGAAGAAGCAAAAGAATTTTACAAAGATAATGAATATAAAAAAGAACTCATCAACGAAATAATTAAAAAGGGAGAAAAAATAACATTTTATAAAGCAGGCGCTTTCGAAGACCTGTGCCGCGGAGGGCATAGTGAACATCCCAAAAAAGATATCGGCGCGTTCAAACTCCTTTCAGTTGCCGGCGCTTATTGGCGCGGAGATGAAAAAAATAAAATGCTTACCCGCATCTATGCAACTGCTTTCCCGACAAAAGAAGAATTGGCTATTCACATAGAAATGCTCGAAGCAGCCAAAAGACGGGATCATAAAAAGCTTGGGAAAGAACTGGATCTTTTCTATTTCTCAGAAACAGTGGGAAAAGGTTTGCCATTATTAACTGCGAAAGGATCAGTCATACGCAGAGAACTTGAAAGATTCATTGTCGATGAAGAATTAAAAAGAGGCTATCAGCATGTCTATACTCCTGATCTTGCCAGCCTTGAGTTATATAAAAAATCCGGACACTATCCGTATTATAAAGATTCAATGTACGCACCTATTACAATCGATGACGAACAATTCATGTTACGTCCGATGTCATGCCCTCATCATTTTGAACTCTATCTTAGGAAACCACACAGTTATCGGGAATTACCTATACGCACAGCAGAATTGGCAAAATTATATAGATATGAACAATCAGGTGAACTAGCCGGATTACAGCGGGTACGGGCATTTACGCTGGCTGACGCACATATTATCGCCCGACAAGACCAAGCAGAAGCAGAAGTTAATGGTGTTCTTGATCTCATTGAATATATAGCAGATGCTTTCCATCTTAAACCGGGAGAGAATTATCACTATCGTTTATCACTAGGGGATAGAGCTGACGAAAAGAAATATTTCAAGGATGACGATTCATGGGATAAAGCAGAAAATGTTTTAAGAAATGTTCTTTCTTCAAGAAAGTCACCATTTGTTGAGGCAGAAGGAGAAGCTGCTTTTTATGGACCCAAAATAGACATTCAGATGAAAAACGTTAACGGAAAAGAAGATACAGCCTTTACGGTTCAGTATGATTTTGTCATGCCAAAGCGTTTTAAATTAGCATTTACCACTGAAAAAGGTGACGAAGAACAACCAATTGTCATACATAGATCATCTATTGGTGCAATAGAACGGGTCATGGCATTTTTGATAGAACACTACGCTGGAGCATTCCCAACATGGCTTTCACCGGTGCAAATAACCCTTTTACCAATCGCTGATCGACATCATGAATTTACCGAAAAAATCAAAAAACAGCTACAAGATATGCATATTCGGGTGGAAACAGATACCCGCTCAGAAAGGCTCCAGGCTAAGATACGAGACGCTACTTTACAAAAAGTACCTTTTATGGGTATAATAGGGGATAAAGAAATTGCGAATGAGTCAATTTCTGTACGGAAACGTAATGGAGAAGATCTGGGATCCCTGGTTCTCTCTTCATTATTTGAGCGGTTAAAAGAAGACATTGATAAAAAGATCTAAACCACAACAACAAAAACAGAAGAGGTACAGAATCAATCAATGGATTTTCGCATCACCACTTCGTGTCCTTGACGCGGAGGGGAAGCAAATCGGAGTCCTGTCCAAACAAGAAGCATTGCAACTTGCAGGGGAACAAGAGTTGGATCTTGTAGAAGTTGCACCTGCTGCAAAACCGCCTGTAGCAAGGATTATTGATTACAATAAGTTCCTGTATCAGCTGGAAAAGAAAAAGCGGGAAGAGAAGAAAAAGGCAAAAGTCTCTGAAACAAAAGAAATAAGACTTGGCCCATTCATGTCTGAAAATGATTTACAAACCAGGATCAGACAGGGAAGAGCATTTTTAGAAGACGGAGATAAACTAAGATTAGTTGTAAAGTTTAAAGGAAGGCAAATTGCGCGTCCTGAATTTGGAAAAGAGATTGTCGCTAAAATGGTTGATAGTCTCAAAGATATTTCCAAAGTGGATCGTGAATCGAAATTTGAAGGAAGACAACTAGTTACAATCTTATCAGCAGAAAAAGGGAAAAAGACAGAAATTGAGAAATGAGAATGGAGAATTGAGAAATAATTAACTCTCAACTCTCAACTCTCAACTCTCAACTCAAATATGGCAAAAGTAAAAATAAAAGTTAGAGGTTCAGTTTCAAAACGCTTTAAGGTCACAAAAACCGGAAAGGTTATGTTCGCGCACCAATATGGTAGTCACAAGAAATTGCACAAATCAAAAAGCAGAATAAGAAGACAAAAAGAACCAGGACAATTACAAGGTGCATTCGCAAAGAAAATAAAACAAATGCTAGGCGCAGCCTAACGAAGAAGTAAGACGTAAGAAGTAAGAAGCAAGGCCTTAATTCTTAAATCTTAATTCTTAATTCTTAATTTTATGAGTAGAGTAAAAAG
>CAMPGJ010000133.1 GCA_946885425.1 uncultured bacterium | reverse complement strand
ATTTTCCATTGTCCATTGTCCATTTGCCATTTTCCATTTATTGTCGATTTATTATTGGTCCATTTAAATTCCAATGGGAAATGGAACCTGGAAAATGGAAAATTATTTCACCTCCACGGTGAAGTCCGCGAGTATTAGTTTATCATTTGGATTGAACTGTGCAAAGACTTTATATGTGCCTGGTTTTATTGGGCCATAGAGGCCGAGGGGAAGGAAATCAACTGTTGGTCCGCCATTTGCATTTGGAGCAGGAGGAGTGGTATTTGTGGGGTGGACGTGCAGATAATCAAACGTCTCCTGATTGATCATAACCATATGTCCATAAGCAGCAAGATATGGTTTCAGTGTTTTTATCGGCTGCTTTGTTTTCGTGTCATTTAAGGTAAAAGAAAATAATTGTTTTCCGATGGAAAGATCAGCGGCTTTCAGGGGTTTGGTGTAATTAAGTGTTACATCATATTGTCCTACTGTTTTTGTGAGATTTGTATCAGGTTTGGATTTAGAGAATACTGGGTTTTCGAAATTACCTACAGGTACTGTGAAAGCAAATTGTTGTTCGATAGCGCCAAAGGGTTGAAAATCCAGGTAGAGATGATAGATTCCTTCTTTGGGGAATTTGGTTGTGATGGTAAATCCATCATCAGTGAGCTCTGGATGAACATGCTTGAAGTCCTTAAGCTCACTATCAACAATGATCAGATGAAGAGACTTTTCATACAGCGTGTTAAAGAAGTTGACCCGGTTACCGTTTGATGCGTCAAATACTTGAAAAGTAATTGTTGTATCAATATCTGGATCTATATCACCATGAAGAAAGCTAACTGTGAAGCGCTTGTTTCTGTCTCCTTTGAGGGCAGGGGTATTGGCTAAAGATGGAGAAGTTGAAATTCCTTGCTGTGCGTCTTTGGCTATTTGGATATGTTGGGCATGGATACCCAGTGAGGGGATGCCTTCGGCGGGGATAAAGCCATATACTATTCCGAAAAAAGTAAAGCAAATCACCGTTGTAAGTGTTATGCCAAAATGTGGGAGATTTGTATATTTTTTTTGTAGAAAAGCATCAAATCTATTTCCCTCAAGCATCAGTAAAAATGCCAGAGCAGCAAAAAAGATTTGGGGAATAAGCCCAAATAAGTTCTGAAAATGAGAACCGAGAAGAACAACATGGATAAGAATAAGAAAACCTGCCAGATAGACAAAACGGTGGAGAAGTTTCCATTTCGGGAAGGTTAATTTAGCTATCACAGCATCAAATGAAGTGATTGCCATGAGAAAGAGGATAACGAGTGCTGTAAAACTGAGAGATAAAGCGAAAAGATATTTATCATTGAGGAACGATAGTCCAGGGAATCCGCCTAGCTGGCCAAAAAATGTTAGTAAAAAGTGAAGGAAGCTAAAATAAAATGCTGATACACCAATTGCTCTGCGTCCTTTAAGATACATTGCCCGGAAGGGGAGACCTCGGAATACATAGCAAAGAGGTCCGGCAAGTAGTGCTAGATATAAAAAAGCAGCAGCTGTAAGTGCATAAATTTCTGTAAGCCTGATAGTTTGTAATGACCCTGATGGTATAGTCATGCTCACGAACAGATAGACAGCAGCAGAAAATATAATGCTGAAGAGCAGGATATAGAAGCGGATGTTGTGTAATAAATTCATCGGTTAAATGGTTAAATGGTTAGATAGTTACATGGTTACAGAACCATATATCCATGAAACCATGGTTGCCATGATTACTTTATTTTTAAATCTTGCCTTAGCAGCTGATACGTATTCTTCCTTGCTTCTTCGTTGGTTTGTCCCCATGCGTTGGCTGCTTTTTCGAACATTTCAGTGAGGTGAGAATCTTCTTCAGTTTTTTCTTTTTGTATAAGCTGTTTTTCCAATTGATGGTAAATCATCTGTTTGGTCTCTTTAAGTGTTTTGTTATTATGTTCTGCAATATGAGCGAAGGTTTCTTCAGTTATATTATTGGTATCGCCCATGTCGTCTTGTGGATTATAGCAGCCGCAGTTGTAACACATAAATGAAATGTCATCCCGACTTTGTTCGGGATCTAATTGTTGGATGAGATGCTGAAACACGTTCACTTCGTTCAGTGCGAGAACCTTTGCAGGCATGTTCAGCATGACAGCACTGCTTAATTATACCACTTTATAAATCTGCTATAATTCGAATATGGTTTATCAGGTTTTGCTTTATTATAAATATGTAGAGATTGAAGATCCGGAGGAAGTTCAGGAGACACAAAGGCTTCTTTGTTTAACACTTAACCTCAAAGGGAGAATTATTATTGCCAAAGAAGGCATTAATGGGACGATTGAGGGTACTGTTGAAGATACTGAGCAGTATATAAAAGCTATGGAAAGGAGTAAGTATTTTAAAGGGATATCCTACAAGAAAAGTGCGGGAACTGGTAATGCTTTTCCTAAGATTTCGGTGAAGGTACGTCCTGAGATAGTGACTGCGGGGATGCCCGCATTAAACCCGAATAATGTGACAGGAAAGTATATCACTGCAGAGGAGCTTCATGAATGGTTCGAGACAAAAAAAGAATTTTATATTGTTGATATGCGTAATGAATATGAGTATATCAGCGGTTATTTTGAAAATTTTATCCCCTCAGGTATGAATAATTTTTTTGAGCTGGAGAAGGTCCTTCCACGGCTTGCGCATTTGAAAGACAAAGTCGTTGTTACTGTTTGTACAGGTGGAGTCCGATGTGAAAAAGCATCTGGATTTCTTGTTGAAAATGGATTTAATGATGTGTACCAATTAAAGGATGGAATACAAACGTATATGGAGAAGTACCCGAACGAGCATTTTAAGGGGAAGTTATACGTTTTTGATAATCGGATCACAGTAGGATTTAACATAGATGAACCCGAGCACGAGGTAGTTGGAAAATGCGATAGTTGCGGTAAAAAGACTGATAGCTATGTTAACTGTCAGTACAATTTCTGTCACAGACATTTCATTTTATGTACTGATTGTCGTGATAGTGAAACAGGGTTAGCTTTTTGTAATGATGAATGCAAAAAGAATTGGAGCGGACTGAGCGCACGCGAGGGAGCTCGCCTGCAAGCGTAGCGCAGGGGTGGAGTGAAGCGCGAACCGACTGAACATCTTAAGTTGTAATTAACC
>CAMPGJ010000132.1 GCA_946885425.1 uncultured bacterium | reverse complement strand
CTTGAGAAGACATTGGAGAGTGCAATTGCAAATGCGGTCAATAATTCTAAGCTCGACAGGAAGGATCTTGTTATTGAGAGTATTATGATTAGTGAAGGACAAGCTTTAAAAAGGTTTCATCCTTCAAGCCGTGGGCGCGTACATCCATACAAGAAGAAGAGTAGTCACATCAGTATCGTATTAAAGGAGGTTAAAAAATAATATATGGGTCAGAAAGTTAATCCACATGTTATTAGATTAGGAACGGTACATACATGGAGTAGCCGTTGGTTTAATGAAAGAGATTATAAAAGTGTAGTTATTGAAGACTATGGTCTTCGTACAATGCTCATGCAGCGATTGAAAACTGCAGGAATCTCACGTGTTGAGATAGAGCGTTCAATAAATAGCTTAAAGATTATTATATATGTATCTCGTCCTGGTATTGTTATCGGAAGAGGTGGAACTGGACTTGAAGATTTGAAGAAAAGAATATTAGCATTTTTTGCCAAACTTAAGAAAGATAAAAAGGCAATGCCAAAGCTGGATATCCGGGTTGAACCAGTAAAAGAGCCAAATCTGGATGCATATCTTGTAGCTGTAAATATAGGAGATCAGCTTGCAAGAAGATTGCCATTTAAGAGAGTTCTTGCAGCAACAGCTGAGAGAGTAATGGGTTCAGGCGCAAGAGGAGTTAAGATCCTTTTGACAGGAAGAATTGGTGGAGCTGAAATTGCACGTCGGGAGAAGATTCATCTGGGTACCGTGCCATTATCAACAATCCGTGCAGAGATTGGCTATGCGCAGGTTCCTACGTTAACGAAAAAAGGGTACATTGGGGTTAAGGTCTGGATTCACAGACCAGAGGAGAAATAAACTATGTTAATGCCAAAGAGACAAAAATATAGAAAACAACATAGGGGCAATATGAAAGGTAATGCAACTCGTGGAACAAAGCTTTCTTTTGGAGAATTTGGCCTCCAAGCTCAGGAGATGGGATGGATTAGTGCTCGTCAGATTGAATCAGCAAGACGTGCTATTTCTCATCACACTGCGCGTAGTGGAAGAACATGGATTTGTATTTTTCCTGATAAGCCAATTACAAAGAAACCACCAGAAGTGAGAATGGGTGGAGGAAAAGGAGATATTGCAGAATATGTAGCACCTGTAAAATCTGGAAGGATTATGTTTGAAATGGCAGGGGTAAGTATGGAAGTTGCGAAGGAAGCATTGCGCTTAGCTTCACACAAGTTGCCTGTAAAGACAAGATTTATTACAAAAGTTTAATATGAAAAAGAACGAAAAAAAAGACTTACATATAAAGACAGCAGATGAGCTTAAAAAGCTTATTAAAGAGGCGCAGGTAGCTCTTGGATCTCTTATGCTTGATAAAGAACAGTATACGTTAAAAAATACTAGAAGTGTTTTTAATAAAAGAAAAGAAGTAGCAGTATTGAAAACAATTCTTAAAGAAAAGGAGGAAGCAAAATAATGGCGAAAGTATTAACAGGAAAAGTAATTTCAACGAAGATGCAGGATACAGCAGTTGTCGAAGTTGTGCGTCGTGTTCCGCATCCACTTTACAAGAAGCTTTTGAAAAAAAGTAAGAACTTTAAAGTAGACACTAAGGGACAGGAAGTAGCTGTTGGAGATCAAGTTAAGATTGTTGAGATAAAGCAAATATCTAAAGATAAGTACTTTAAGGTACAGGAGGTTATTAAAAAATAAGATATGTTACAGATACGAAGTATATTAAAAGCAGCAGATAACTCTGGTGCAAAAGAATTATATTTGATCCATACTTTTGGAGGATCAAAAAGAAAGTTTGCCAGACTTGGTGATGTGATAAATGCAGTTGTAAAGACAGCTATTCCACATGGGCAGGTTAAAGATGGCGAAATGGTAAAATGCGTCATTGTCAGAACGCGTAAAGAGGTGCGTCGTGCAGATGGCTCCTATGTCCGTTTCTCAGACAATGCTGCAGTTGTAATAGATAATCTTAAAGACAAGAATCCGAAAGGGACTCGTATCTTTGGCCCAATCGCTAGAGAAGTAAGAGATCGTGGATTTATGAAGATTGCCAGTATGGCAACGGAGGTAGTTTAATATGAAAATAAAAAAAGGTGATTTAGTAACAGTTATAAGAGGAAAAGAAAACGGTAAGACAGCAAAGGTTGAAAAAGTCTTTTCTAAAGAAGCTAAGGTATTGGTTGAAGGTGTTAATCAATTCAAAAGGCATGTGAAAGCGCGTACGCCTGGAGAAAAGTCTGACATTATTACTATTACAAAACCTTTATCAGTTGCTAATGTAATGTTGGTATGTCCGAAATGTAAAAAATTGGCGAGGGTTGGATACAAGATGTTAAAGGATGAGAAAGTAAGAATTTGCAAGAAATGCAATAAAGAAATATAAAATTATGGCAGATTTACAAAAAACATATAAAGAAGAAATTGTACCCAAATTGCAAAAAGAGCTGGGTGTTAAGAATCCAATGGCTTTGCCTAAATTGCAGAAAGTTGTCCTTAATATGGGAGTCAAAGGCGCAGTTGCGGATAAGAAGCTAATTGAAAAGATGGCTGTTGCGCTTGGCCAGGTGAGTGGACAGAAGCCAAAGGTGACCCGGGCAAAGAAAGCTATTGCTAGCTTTAAATTAAGACAGGGTGATGCAATCGGGCTCGTTGTAACACTGCGGGGTAAGAGGATGTACGCGTTTGTTGATAGGATGATCAGTATTGTCCTTCCAAGGCTAAAGGATTTTCGCGGAGTGAAAAGAACAAGTTTTGATGCACGGGGGAATTATACCCTTGGGCTTCATGAATATTCTGTGTTCCCTGAGATAGATCCAGCAAGTGTTGATGTGCTTCAAGGCATGGAAATTGTTTTTGTGATGGGAGCAAAAGACAAAAAAGAAGGATATGCTTTGCTTGAGGCGATGGGAATGCCATTCGCTAAAGAGGCACCAAAACACTAGCCTTGAAAATATGGTATAATGCCAAGGCTGGAAATAATTTTCCATTGGCCATTTACCATTTGCCATTGATTTTCGATTGAAAATTGATCAATTGAAATTAATAGATAAATGGAAAATGGAACCTGGAAAATGGAAAATCGATTAATTTTATGGCTAAATTATCAAATATAGTTAAATTTAAGAAGAAACAGAAATTCGCGGTTCGCCAGGT
>CAMPGJ010000131.1 GCA_946885425.1 uncultured bacterium | reverse complement strand
GGTTTATGTATATTATGGAAAATTTGGAAATGTCGTCCGTCAAAGTCCAATATCTACAAGTATTAGCGGTGAAGATATCTTTGAAACTGAAGTCCCATCAGTAATACCACGGGAAGACCGATTTATATTTGAACCAATTTTAGAAAAGATATTTCACTTCTTTGAAACTCAAATTATGGCTAACCTCTTCAGTCAAACCCTACTGGAAAACCAACTAGCCAGACATGCATCCCGTGTGAACGCTATGGAAGAAGCGCTCGGGCATATAGAAGAAGAATCAAAAAAACTACACCAACAACAAACCCGCCTGAAGCACCTTCTAGCGAACAAAAAACAACTAGAAACAATGTCGGGAGTATTGAGCTTATTGGGAGACTAAAACATCTTTAGACAACCGTGCATGTAAAAAAATTGGGAAGACCATCGGAAACTTAATGTCCAGTATACAGGTATACTGGACAAATTCAATAAGTGCAAAGATAGAAAAATAATTATATGAAATTAGGGATATATAAGCATGCAAAGACAGGCAACTTGTATAAGGTGCTTGCCGTAGCAAAACATTCCGAGACTTTGGAGGAAATTGTAGTATACGAATCTTTATATGATAACCCAATAAGCAAAGTTTGGTTCCGCCCTAAAGAAATGTTCTTGGAAAAAGTGACCATAAACAGCAAAAGATCTTCCCGCTTTATATTCATTAAAGACTAACGTCTAGTATACCTGTATACTGGACATAAATAAAAAAGTTTCAGCGTGGTTCTGCTTCAAGATACAATACTGCGCCTGACTGCCGGGTATAGCATTGTACTCGGCGTTTTAGTTCTGGTTAGTTCTGCGGGCACGAAGTACAACTACTCATCCCAGGGATTGTAGAGTTTTGCTCTTGCTTTCATGTTGTTTTTTGCTTGGAGGGCATACTCTAAGGGTTTAAGAATTTTTTCTACTTTTTGCCAAAATTCTTTTGTCTTACCACGTTTGGCAATCTTTCGTATCATAGACCGGTAAGTCTCTCCACCACGGCTCCAAATCTCTTTATGGACTCGTATGGTTTCACGACTCATACCCAAAACAGCCTCGATTTCAGATGGTTTATAGCCATTTTCTAACATGAGGTGAAGCATCAGACGCTTTGCCAACATTGTCTTTTCTTCCTGGGTCAAAAAATCTTCCAGAAAATTCTCTATGTCTTTCGACCGATGCAGGGCAGAGATGAGATACGCAAAATTGTCCCGCAATTCATCCTGCATATTTCTACCAATTCTTTTTCGTGATGCTCTCGGCATAGGTCCAGTATACCTGTATACTGGACATTAGCGCAATAATATAAAATCTTACTACATTCAAATATATGAATTTAAGAAAGGAGAGTCAAGGAGAGCACTGAGGCTACGTTTTTCAAAATATTACATTCCATATAACCACATTAATTGCATTTTTATTGATTTCTCTGCCATAATGGATGAGAGTATGATTCAAGGGAAGATTGTTAGTGTTAAGGGACAGATTATTGAGGCGGAATTTCTTGAGGAGAAGCCTCGTATTTATGATGTTTTGATTGCTAAAGATGACACATCCATCAAGATGGAAGTCTACACATCTGCCACGCCAAATAGCTTCTACTGTCTGGCAATTACTAATCCTACGAAGCTCCACCATGGGTCAATTGTTGTCAGCACCGGACAACCAATTAAAATTCCTGTCGGTAAAGAATTACTTGGGCGAGTTATTGACACACTTGGAGAACCTCAGGATGGTTTGGGACCCATCAAAGCCAAAGAAATGAGGCCGATTATTGCTAAAGATGTCAGCTTTGCCAATGTTACAATCCCAAAAGAAGTCCAGGAAACAGGAATTAAAGTTGTAGATTTTTTTACTCCCATTATTAAAGGTGGAAAAGTAGGGTTATTTGGAGGAGCAGGTGTAGGAAAAACAGTGCTTATCTCTGAAGTTATCCACAACCTCGTTATCTTAAATCCTGAACAAAATGTATCTATTTTTACTGGTGTAGGAGAACGCACAAGAGAGGGTGAAGAACTTTACACAACTCTCAAAGAAAGTGAGGTTATGGATGGAGTTAGCCTTATCTATGGAAGCATGGGAGAGAACCCTGCATTGAGATTTAGAACTGCTTTCACTGGAGTAACTTTAGCAGAATTCTTCCGGGATTCTCTTGGGAAAGATGTACTGTTCTTCATCGATAACATCTTCCGTTTTGCTCAGTCCGGGTATGAACTTTCTACTCTTATGAATGCCATTCCTTCCGAAGGAGGGTACCAGGCAACGCTTGCTTCTGAAATGGCATCGTTCCATGAGAGGCTTGTCTCAACAAATGTAAACGCAATTACTACATTTGAAGCGATTTATGTTCCTGCAGATGACATTACTGATAGTGGCGTCCAAGCGATCTTTCCATATCTAGATTCTGGTATTATCCTTTCTCGTGCCGTTTATCAAGAAGGACGTTTCCCAGCAATTGATATCCTTTCTTCCAACTCTTCATCACTCAATCCAGACACTGTAGGAGAAGACCATTATATAACAGCACTTGATGCACAAGCCTTATTAAAAAAAGCTAAAGCATTGGAAAGAATCGTCGCGTTGATTGGAGAATCAGAACTATCTGCGGATGACCAACTTGTTTTTAGAAGAGCAAAAATGCTGAAAAATTATATGACACAAAACTTCACTGTTGTCGAAAAACAGACCGAAAAAAAGGGTGTTAACGTCGCATTGAAAGACACTGTTGCCGACGTTCGGGCAATACTAGATGGAAAGGTTGACCCATTAAAACCAGAGGATTTTCTCTTCATCGGAACCCTAAAAGACATAGAATCAAAATTACCTACAAATAAAGCAGTTTCAACTAGTACAACAAGCCAAACAAATACGCAAACCACTGGAGAAGCGACCTCTGAACAACCTCCAATACCTCCACCCGGCAGCATCCCCGAAACCCCGGAAAAGGCAACGTACGACGACGCTGATGGTGAAAAATCGGGAGAAGAGACAGTTACAGTAACACCAGAACCAACACCTCAATCAACTAAAAAAACTGAGCAAAAACCTGAAGAGCAACAGCCGGTATCAGCACCCATGACACCTCCCGGAACATCTCCAATACCAGCAGTCGCAACCGCACCTTCACCAAAAGAAACAGTACCAGAAGAGAGAGAAGAGGAGAAGAAATAATTAAAAGT
>CAMPGJ010000130.1 GCA_946885425.1 uncultured bacterium | reverse complement strand
TGCATACCCTTATTATTTCACAAAAAAACAATTACATAAAGAGAGAGCTGGATGTAAAATTTTTTCTCACATCTCATTCCTTTAAAAGAGTTCTGTGCGGAAAATATTTATTCGCATAAGCGTCAACAGGAGAAATAAGAATCTAATAAAAGTGATATGGAGAAAATTTAACTGTAACTTAGAAACACTTAACGCCTGCGAAGAAAAATTTTACGTGCGGAACTCTTTATTTCCTTCTCCTCTGGCTCCATTCCTGCCACACTACAAGTAACTGAGCTGCATTGAAGATAGATGAATATGTACCACTGAGAATTCCTACTAATAACGCGACAATAAACCAACGGATTGTTTCTCCTCCAAAAAGGAACATGGTAAACAAGACCAGAAGAGTTGTCAGTGATGTATTCAAAGAACGCACTAATGTTTGCAAAATAGAATCATTAACAACCTGTGGAAACGGTGTATCAATATTTCTCCGCAAATTCTCACGCACACGATCAAAAACAACAATGGTATCATGCACTGAAAATCCTATTACTGTCAAAAGAGCGGTAATAAATAAACTATCTATTTCAACACCATAGAAATGTCCCAACAGTGAGAAAATACCAATAACAAATAACGCATCATGAAGCAGGGCAGCAATTGCACAAACACCAAAACGCCAGCTACTCAACGGTTTACGTACATTGCGGAAAGACCATGCTATATAAAAAACAATGAGTATAGACGCAATAATAAGGGCATTCACTGCTTTTTGCGTTGTCTCACCTCCAATAACCGGTCCAATTGTTTCAAATCCTTCCTGTTTTAGAGACTTATCCCTGCTCTCCAACTTTTTCAAAACAGCAGCATCTTGTTTTTCGGACATTGGCTTGGTCCGGATAATAATACTTCTATCTGATTGTTGTACAGTCACTATCTCAATCTTTTCTTCCTCTAGAATATTCTTTACCGTCTCCACTCTCTGTTCGTTGACACCTTGAGATGCCACCAATGTCATACGTGATCCACCAGTGAAATCAATCGACAGGCGAAGCCCCCATAAAAATAGGGAAATAACCCCTGGTACAATAAGGAGTAATGAAAATGCAAAATACCAATTTCTTTTACCAACTACATCAAACATACATTAATAATAAGTTAATGGTTCTATGGTTAGATGGTTCCCATGGTTAACCATTTAGCCATTTAGCCATTCGTATCTATTTCTTATAAAACACATATAAAAACGTGCGTGTCACGAATATTGCTGAGAACATTGACACAAGTATACCAAGCGCTAAAGTAAAGGCAAAACCCCGGACGATTCCTGTACCAAAGTAGAAAAGCACAGCACTGGTAATAAGACTTGAGACATTGGAATCCCGGATAGCAAGCCATGCCCGGGAAAAACCTAACTCAATTGCTGATTCCTGTGAACGCCCATTACGCAACTCTTCTTTTGTGCGTTCAAAAATAAGAATATTGGCATCTACAGCCATACCAATGGAAAGGATAAATCCAGCTATACCCGAAAGGGTAAGTGTTACAGGAATAAGGCGGAATAATGTCAAAACAATTAATGTATAAACAGTTAGTGCAAAACATGCCACAAGCCCCAATTTACCATAAAGAACTATCATAAAAAGAATAATGACAAAAAAGCCAAGCACGCCGGCTAGAAGACTTTTTTCAAGTGATTCCTGTCCAAGTGTGGCTCCTACAGCCCGCTGCTCTAGCACAGAAAGAGAAACAGGAAGTGCACCTGCATTGAGCTGAATCTGGAGCGCTTTAGCCTGCTCCATTGAATAATCTCCTGTTATAACAGCTTGCCCACCATAGATTGGTTCACTCACACGAGGAGCATCAAGAAGTTGATTATCAAGAGCAAACGCAAGAAGCTTACCGACATTTCTCTTCGTTATATCTCCAAATTTTCTTCCACCCTCAGGAGTAAATTCAAGAGCTACCTGAGGTTTGCTGGTATTCGGATCAAAAGTTACTGAAACTTGTTTTAGATCATTACCGGTTAAATTGGTCGCCTTTGCATGTGGACCAATCATTTGTATGACGCCAACCGGAACCCCTTCTTTTATAGCTTGTTCAATTAATGCAGAGTCAGATGCAGATTTTGTATCTCCATTTTTAGGAGCAGGAGCTTCTTCCCAGAAAGTTAATTTCGCTGTCTGCCCCACAAGTTGCACTGCTTGATTAACGTCAGTAATTCCGGGAATTTCTACAATAATACGGTAGTCTTTATTTGCTTTTGATGTTTGAACAACAGGCTCAGATACACCGAAAAGATTTATTCTTCTTTCAATAACTTCTTTGGCTGATTCCAAAGCGTTATCTCTTTCAGATTCTCCTATTCCTTTCATATCTGCACGGAGAGTAACACTCGTTCCACCTTCAAGATCTAATCCTTTACGGAAAGGAAACTGAGGATTAAAATGAACAGGTCCAGCATTGAAAGAAATCCCTTCAAATTTCTGATTAATAGGCCCGATATTTATTGAATAAGGCTGAGCTAAATTAATTAGAACACAAAAAAGAGTCAAACCGAGAATTAATATGAAGTAAATAGGAGCGTTTTTTCTCATGCGAGCATAGCCTCCTCATCACCAATAAGCATGATCCTTGACCCCACAAGAATACCTACCAAAAATGGATCATTGCGCTGCTTTCTAAATTTGAATTCTTCTTCTGTCATAGCTGTGTAATTAATTTCTGTTCCCAACCGTTGTTCCTCAGCACGAACTAATAAAGACAATTCAGGTAAAACAACAGTCCCAACGACGACCAAATCAACTTCCTCAGGAGAATTTTTAATCCGTCTGACAAATCTTCCGGAAAACATAGCAAATTTTATCTTTCCCAGTTTTGCTCTATTTTTTAATATATCCTTTCCCAAACCATTAGTCTTTGAACCAAGTCTCAATAAATCATAATAAAATGGATAATCTTTTGAAAGTGAATAATAAACTCTATTTGCCCGCTGTTCACGGTTGAGAATACCTTTCTTTTCTAGAAGGATGAGTTCACGTCTTACTGCATTTATTTCTTCTTTTGTCCGCCTGACACATTCGCGGACATGGTACATCTCACCAGGCTGACCCAAAAAGAGATCAAGTATTTTAACGCGGGTTTTAGAAGTAATTAAATCAGCAAACATATCTATCCTGTTATAAAGTTATAAAGTAGAAAGTTATAAAGTAAAAAAAACCAATTT
>CAMPGJ010000129.1 GCA_946885425.1 uncultured bacterium | reverse complement strand
ACCGGTAAACGTGCCATCTTTACATACTTTTTTACAATACGCTCAATACTTCTCGCGGTAAGGCGCATCTTTGCGCCATTATCTGCCTCATCCACACCCCGTGAATAGCGGATGAAGAGAGGTTTAAATACATCAGAACGGGCGTTGAGATATTCTCCAATCCACTGCGCAGCTCTATCAGAGATGAAGACCACCCTTGCACGGCCACCCTTACCGATGACGCCAAATTCGCGTCGTTCCAGATTAACCCTTTCGTGATCCAGGCTAACCAGCTCAGAAACACGGAGTCCTGTTGAAAATAATAATTCCATAATAGCCCGATCCCGCTTGCCTTCTTCCTTATGCGTATCAGGCATGGTAACAAGCCTGTCTATTTGATCACGCTCGAGAAATTTGAGGCTGCGGCTCTCAGTCTTAGGCAGATCAATCTTCGATGGTTCAAGTGTCTTAATATCATTTTTGAGGAGAAAGCGGAGTAGGGAACGGAGGGCGATAACGTAATAATTCTGCGTTACCTTTTTTAGCATCCGTCCCTTCTCATCCTTTCTATTCGCAAGAAAAACTCTAAATCTGCGGACACTTATTAAATCCAAATCATTGATGGTCTTGTGGGGTAGGCCGTTAGGCCCTGAGCCTGTCGAAGGGGTAGGGGAGTACCAATCTGCAAAAACTTCCAAATAATGCCGGTAATCACGGATAGTCAGCTTTGAGCAGCCTTTTTCAATCTCCAAATATTCTAAAAACTGATCAATTTGCTCACGCAAATTTATTCCATCCATAGACAGTTACAACACTTTTCACACATGACGCAAAATAGTGTATATTTCCATTATGCGACACTCTAACGAAATTGTCCATTGTCCATTTGCCATTTTCCATTGCATTTGGCTTATAAATTTATATTTAAAAATAAATACAATAAATGGAAAATACAAAAGAGGGCTTATAAATACTTACCCTCTTTGGTAAGATATAGGTATGTGGCAAGAAGAATATAAAGATGCTTTAGATTACATAGATCAGTACTGGGATAGGATTATTTACAAACCTTCCCGAATGCGGCTGGAATATCATGTAACAAATATCCCAAATTTGCTCCCTGGTGTAAAAGACCATCTTAAAGCTGTAAAAAATGTTGCTGTAGGCGCCAACTTCGTTAAACTTCCACACTATTATTTTGTCCCTAATGACAATAAATTTACCTATCTTTTTTACTGGGATAGCTTTTTCATGTTCAGAGGGCTTATGGGTACCAGACGAGAATGGATTATGCGTGATATGGTAGAAAACTTTATCTATCTTTTTAACACTTTTGATATTATCCCGAACTTTAGCGCTCCCGCATCCATGGGTAGGTCACAACCGCCATTTTTCTCATCAATGATCATGGATACCTTTCTGACACCGCTTAACTCAACCAATCCATACAGCAAAAAAGGACTGCTAGGCCACGTCTACCGGATAAATAATACACGGTGGCTCAAGAGAGCTATTGATGCCGCCAAAAGAGAATATAAAACAGTTTGGATTGATAAAATAAAAGCGTTCAACCATAGTGTCCCAGGATATAATCTCTCACGATACGGAGACAGAGATATCGGTTATGCACACTCATCTGAACTCGAATCAGGTTGGGACATGACATCACGCTACTACAACCGTTGCGATCAATTCCTGCCAATTGACCTTAATAGCTACCTCTATAAATACGAAACAGACTTCGCAAAAGCAGCGCGACTTTTGGGGGACCATGAAGACGAATTTTATTGGCTAGATAAAGCCAAAGCCCGCAAAGAAGAGATAAACAAATACATGTGGAATGAAGAAAAAGGATTCTTCTATGATTATGGCTATACCTATGAGCAACGCAGTGACTTTCTTTCACTAGGCTCCTTTACCCCGATGTGGGCAGGATACGCAACAGCAGAACAAGCGAAGCGGATGGTCGCAATGCTGCCTAAATTCGAAACACCTTATGGCCTGACCATAACAGCCAAAGAATCACTTGCCAAACCAATTGACCTTTCAAAGATACAAAAACGGTATCATGCCGCGATTGAAGATATCATTAAACCAAAGCAATGGGATTATCCCAACATATGGTCACCACTTGAATACCAGACGGTCATCGGTCTGCTTAACTATGGTTATGTCGAAGACGCCCGCAGAATCATGGCTAACTCAGTCAAAGCACATGCAGAGGCATTTAGGAAATTCGGAACCTTCTTTGAAAAATTACATGGAGAGACAGGGGAGACAGGTCAGGGCGCGATGTACGGCGATCAGAAAGGCTTTGGCTGGACCAATGCGGCATTCTACAGATATATACAAATTCTGGATGCAATCGACAGCGGTAAACAAATCTATTTTGAACCAAGACCTGAAGAACCCCCGTATGAACTGGCGATACTTCACTAATCACCTATTCAGTTTTCACAGTTTTCACACAAAGAAGAGGGTTTTAGTCTGAAATTATCCAACTGGCTTGAAGAGAACCTCTTATTTGCCTTTCGGTCGCCCTTGATATATGTCTAGGGCCTGGATCATTTACCTTAAACTTACCATCCTTAGTAATTCCGGTCAAAAGGATAACATGGCCTCCACTGGTAAAATAACCTCTACCATGAGATTGTATAACCAGCTTTCCATGACGCAATGCTTTTTCTGCCTCATCCAACGTAGCCCGCTCTGATTTAAGTCCATACAACTCAGGCATATTTTCCATTGCTTCATAGCTTGTACCCACATATGGCACCCTCCAATGATGCTTCAAAGAAACCTTTGCCGTTTCGGACGGAAGAATATATCTTCCTTTATAATATGATATGGCCATAGCAAGAGATGAGGGCGCACATCCTGAATCAGCCATATTAGCCGTTCCATACCGCATACCACCCCACCTGCGGTCCGCCTGACGGTACAAAGGTGGATAGGGTAATTTACGTTCAGCAATTCCTTCAGCGATACCTTCAACAATCGCTGCTGCCGGAACCATTTCAGATCCGGCAAAAACTTGTACCTGTTGTTCTGATATGTGCTTCTGAAAACTAACTATTTCATTCGCTGGTAATTTGATTTCTTGAGCCTTAGGAGCAAAAGTCGTAATTACATTTTCATAGCCGGATTGAACATGACCTGGATAGGTGCCACTTGTATGGACTTCTTCCGCATGGCTAGTTTCGATAGCAGTACTTGTAGGCAATAAAATGGCTAATGGGATGACGGCTGCAGTAGCCTTATCACGCAGGTTC
>CAMPGJ010000128.1 GCA_946885425.1 uncultured bacterium | reverse complement strand
AAACTTATTCTATCAAAATCAAGCTAACTTGACAATGTTTATAAAGATCAGCATTCAAGCAGAGGAAATAGTTACTTTTTGGATCGGGCGTTGAATACTTCTTTGATTTTTAGGAGTGCAGAGTCTATATCTTCCTGTTCGATAACAAGCGGAGGTGTGAACCTTACTACTTTTTCATGAGCATCTTTGGCTAAGATCCTTTTTTCCTGTAATTTTTCGCATACTTCACGAGCTGGTCCATCGACTTCTACACCGATGAGTAGTCCTTTGCCCCGTACATCTTTTATGTGTGGTGAATCTATTTCTTTTAATTTATCCATAAAGTAGGTCCCCTTTTCGCGGGCTTGTCCAGCAAGATCTTCATCAATAATTACCTCCAATGCAGCCTTTGCAACAGCTGATCCCAATGGATTGCCTCCGTAAGTAGAGCCATGCGTTCCAGGGCGTATAACATCCATGATGTGGTTATCTGCGAGTGCTGCAGAGACAGGCATAACTCCTCCAGAGAGTGATTTACCGACAATTAAAATATCAGGATTGACCTCTTCATGTTGGGATGCAAATATTTTTCCTGTGCGCCCGAAGCCTGTTTGTATCTCATCAGCGATAAAAAGAACATTATTTTCTTTGCAAATTCTTGAAGCTTCGCGGAGATAGCCTGGATCCGGGACGATAACGCCTCCTTCAGCTTGAATAGGTTCAACAAGAAATCCAACAGTATTAGGTGTAATTGCTTCTCTAAGCGCCTCATTATCATTAAAAGGTATTGTTTTGAATCCTGGGGTAAATTGTCCGAAGCCTTCTTTATATTCCTGTTCTGTAGAAAAACCTGTGATAGTGATTGTTCTTCCATGGAAATTACCGCTTGCTGTTATGATTTCTGCTCTATCATTTTCAACTCCTTTTTTTTCATATCCCCATCTGCGTGCAATTTTTAATGCTGTTTCAACTGCCTCTGCTCCAGTATTCATAGGAAGCATCTTATCTTTACCCGCGATATTGCAGAGTGTTTCTGCAAACTCCCCCATTTGATCATTACGGAAAGCCCGTGAAGTTAAGGTAAGTCTTTCGGCTTGTGAAGTAAATGCCTCCATAATTTTAGGATGGCGATGACCCTGGTTGAGTGCTCCATACCCCGCAAGCATATCAAGATAGGTGTTACCTTCTACATCTGTTACATGTGATCCTTGTGCAGATCTGATCGCTACATCCAAGGGGTGATAATTATGGGCACTATACCGGTCTTCCAATCCAATAATCCGTTCTGTCTCTCTCATGGGTGAAATTATATCATACTGTATCTGCTTTGGGGATAAAAAACAATAAGCTCAGTATTTAACTACTGAGCTTACGTTTGTGCCAAGGACGTGAGTCGAACACGTATATCATGTTCTTCAGACATGCGCCATGACCACCTAGGCTACCTTGGCCTGTACAAATACTGTCATGAAATCAAAATAGATTTACAGTTTTGTGTTGAAGTTCTAGATCTGTACAGCTTTAGTAAAAGTATTTGTACAGGCCCAGGCCTCATTAATTGAAAAATTCTCCTCGTACCAATTCTTTAATCTCTTCTTTAGATAATTTTTTCCTAATCGACTTTTTAGATATTTTTCTCTTTGATATGCATCTTTATCGTTTAAGCAGGCTTCGTAATATACAATATCAAATGGCTTGTATGGTTTGGTTGAAGTTACCTCACCATCATTATGCTGCTTATATCTCGTCTTTAAATTATCTGTACACCCGGTATAAAAGAAGAGTTTAATCTTACTTTTAAGAACATACACATAATGCATATCAACAATATAAGTATTCTACCATGACTAAACGATTATTTGAAGACATAAAACAAACGGTAATAGATTGCCCCCTTTTTCTGTCGTAGTGATGAAAAACGGCTAAAATCGTCTGGAATTTATTTGGGCAATTTTGAAGCTAATTGGGTACATTATTACATCAAAAAAGCTTGACAAGATGGCTCTTCTGGCATATACTTCAGAACATCAAAACCAATTGCTTCTGAGCAGTTGGCTTTTTTTTTATTATGATTACTACAACAATATTATCAACTGCTATGACGACGGCTTTGCTGGCGGCATCAGTAATTTGTACTAGTCCTTCTTCTCCCGCGCCGTTAACGCAGGCGCTTCCTGAGAAAAACTTTGTGTCGCAAACTGCGCAATCAGATCAGACACTAGGACAGTTCGCTCAGGAATATTATGGTGACGCAAATCAATGGACAACACTTTGGAATGATAATCCATGGATAGAAGATCCTGATGTGGTAAAGAAAGACTGGGTATTGGCTGTGAGAGCAGAAAAACCAGACCAGCCTGAAGAATTGGCTATGACAGTTAAATATAGAGCTGTCGCGTCAAACGCGATGGAAGAGGAAAAACAGGAAGCCACGTCAAACGTGGCCACTCTTGTTGCTCCTGTACTTAGTGCAACTACTGCACAACCAGTTCCATCACAGGCACCTTCTGCTGGACCAAAGGTTCTTTCTGAAGAGGCAATCCAATTTTTGGGTAGCTGTGAGGCAGGAATGGATCCTAAAAAGAATACCGGTAATGGCTACTATGGTGCTTTCCAGTTCTCTCCTGGTACATGGAGAAGTATGAATACAGGATATGAGCGTGCTGATTTGGCTCCACTTGAGGTACAAAAAGAAGCAGTTCAGAGACTAGTGTCACGATCAAGTATCCACACACAATTTCCAGGCTGCGCAAGCCGCATGCGAAATGCAGGACTGATTTAATATGAATATCCAATGTCAAATGACAAATATCAAATGTCAAATGAATGGACTATTTCTTCTGATTATTTGAGGTATTCTTGATAATCGTGCTGATTATCGCAACAATTTCATGTCCTTCTTTTATCAGTTCATCTGCCTCTATCTCAAAAGGTTTATTCGTTTTTCCAATTACTCTTAGCCAAAACACTGTCTCTTTACCTTCTTTACGAACAATGGTAAATCCATGAATAAAATCTTTTGTTGTTATTGCACCATCTGCTTCCTGATCATTAGCTCCCATTGATGTTACTGATAGAGTACATTGGTTAATAAAAATAAGGTTAGTGGGTGTTCGTGGAAGCTTATTTAGAAAGTTAATTACAGCAATAACAAAGTTAAAGATTCTCTCATGAATATCATAGTTTTTATGGGTCATTGGATATTGGATATTAGACATTGGATATTCTATCTATTCTTTGGGTGTAGTCCCGAAGACGGTGATGATGGGGCCTGGGGTTTCGTCTGTGG
>CAMPGJ010000127.1 GCA_946885425.1 uncultured bacterium | reverse complement strand
CAACAGAATCCAAAAAGAGGAAATTCTGCTTTGCAGATAATATATCAACAGAATCAAATTCTGCTTTGCAGAATAGAGCAATTTCGCCCAAAAAGAGGAAATTCTGCTTTGCAGATAATATATCAACAGAATCAAATTCTGCTTTGCAGAATAGAGCAATTTCGCCCAAAAAGAGGAAATTCTGCTTTGCAGAAGTACCGCGAACTGGACTCGAACCAGCACATCCTTGCGGACGGGGGCTCTTAAGGCCCCTGTGTCTACCATTCCACCACCGCGGCAATTCTAGATATAAGATGTAAGACGTAGGATGTAAGAAGAACGGACTTTTTACATCTAGATATTAATCATTAATCTAACAAAGACTATTCTACTTAAAATGGATTGATTATTCAAGTTGTGTATGGATTTGGGCATACTAGAGCATCTTTGTCAGGTCATCATAGTTTATTGGCGATGGTTTCTTTAGAATATATTCATAGAGAGTGGGTGCTGCAAGCAATAATGTTTGTTTGCCTGTCAGATCTGTTATATGAGATAAATCAACCGATAACGGGTCAAGTATAGCAGTAATGGGATCAAGTAATTTCGTATGGCCGTTACTATCCACTGTTTTCCAGCAAGGACCAACTGCAACAATATGAGTGGGCATATTCTTTAGACAGTTTGCTCTTTCTACATAGCCGAAATTACTGAGTAATATTTCTGACTTATTTCTTATTTCTGTACAATATCCTGCCTGAGTCCATCCTCCTATGGGTAGTATTCCTGCCTCAACCATGAAAGTAAAAAATTTCATCACTCCAGTCGGCCAAAGAGTTTTTTCTTCCAACCCTTTTATGAGTTTATCAGGGCTCAAATCACCAGTATATTTTAGTAACCGAAAACCTTTTCCAGTATGGTGAACAGTATAAAATGGGCTACTGTCTTTTGTCCATCCAGTACGGATTCCATCTAACACTTCAAGAAAGTCTGCCTTTTTTTGTGGATCATTAAAAATGGAGAAAGTAAGTGAGCTGGGGTCTTTTAGAAGTGCCAAAAGAAATTCTGTGCTTATTAATTCAGAATCCAACGTTATCTGAGTAACAGGTGCTACCTGATTGATCAGGAGAGCATGACTTGTGGCAATCTGGTCGCTGAAACTTGATTGAATTTCTAAGAAATTATTCAATACTTTCTGTCCCATCATATATTGCGTTTCAGGCAATATCCTCTGCTTTTTATACATCTCTAACAGATCCATCTTTGGTTGTATTTCCTCTTTTGTTCTTGCTGGTATGAGTGATTGCGGAGAGTCAGGGTGCTTTTTTTTGCTGGCTAACGTTAAAGGTGCTTTTAATGCAGGTAAATCAAGATAAGCTCCACTATTGGTATTATCCAGAGGTACTCTTCCTGAATTTAAGCTGATTGCCAGATTATTCCCTACCTTTTGGTTTGCATATGCCCAGATCACCTGTCCTTGGAAAAGAAGAGAATTTATTTGAGGTTCTTGCGTAGGAGCTGCCCTGTTAAACCTCCGGGGTATATGTAGATGTGCTCCCGTCTCAATTACCCAACTATTCTTTAATTGCTCTTCTGCTTGATTAGCTAATTCGTTCCCGTATAATTTTTCTACAGAAGCCGTAATTTTTTGTTGTAATAAATCTGCATATGGAAAAATATTTTTTTGCTGTTTCCAAGTAAGTGCGGGGTGTAAATATTCGATGATAGACGTATCAGTATAAAGATGCTTCAAACCCGGTCTTTCACGTAAAATATCCTGTATGATTAATTCTAAACTTGCTGTTGTCATAGTGCATATTAATGGCTAAATCTAGGAATTAATTCCTGATGCTGGTTTTTTCTTTCTGAAGCAGATAGTAATTGAGGAGTAAGTTTACCTTCATAGATTTTCTGTATAGATGATTGTATCTGGGCGTAGGTAAACGTTTTTCCGTTAAAAGAAACAGTTACTTTTATTGTTAAACCAGAAGGTTGAATAATAGGCAGTTCTTTAATGTCTCTACCCTCTTTTTTAGCGAGAACAAGCCCTAGCGCAGTTGTTCCGCTACCGCAGGCTGTTTCATAGTAGAGGGTGTCAGCATCCCGGACGTATACAATTGGGTGTATCGATAGTTGGTCTTTTATTTTCTTTACATAAATAATGCCGCATGCAAGTTCCTGGTCAATCCTCATTTCAGTCATTTGTTTCCGCGCTTTTTCTTTTACTTCTTCGATTGTTAATCCCTTTATTTTATCTGCGTCGAAGTCAACGTAGTGTGTGATTCCTTCCATAGCAACCAAAGCGTTCCCATGATTGTCGGTTTTAATAGAAGAGGCATCAGAGAAAACAGGCATTTGAGAAAACCCTTCTCCTGACTCGGTAACTCCTGCTATAAGTTTTTCTTTTACTCCTGAAACTTTAATAGTAAGCTTTCCTTGTTTACCATGTAATATCAAGTGTGCTGCGCTGCTTGTTGCATTACCGCAAAATTCACCGCCTGACATAATTAACTCGGCGTTATGAGGGTCAAAATTTATAAATCCTACCTGTTCGATATTTGGATATTTGTTCCGCAATATATCAGCTATGAATTTTCTTTGTTGCGGATTTCTTACGAGAGCTCCAACTAATCCGGTATTGTTTCCTGCAGGTCTTAAAATTGAGAATAGATACGGATTTTTCTTAGCATTTTCTGTAAAAATACGCAGTAAATTTTGATGAGATAGTTGTAGCATGTGATCCTCCTTTCGTTATAACCAAAGATCAATTATAGCACAAAAAGCTCAGTAAACACAAAAAGCACTAAGCATTAGCAGGCTAGTGACGGGCATATCTTGCTACTTCAGATGGTTTTTTTGTACAATAATTATATGGACGAGCAAGCTACAAAGAAGAGAGTTCTCTTTTTGAGTAAACATAATTCTACCCGTTCGCAAATGGCCGAGGCGTTGCTGCGCGACTTTGCTGAGGGGAAATTTGAGGTTTTCTCTGCTGGGATTGAAACTACCGAGCTTAATGAATTAGCTGTAAAAACAATGCAGGAGGTAGGAATTGATATTTCACATTACCGATGCAAACCTGTAGAATTTTTTGCTGATCAACGATTTGATTATGTCGTGACACTTTGTGCGAAAGCAACTGAAGAGTGCCCGACATTTCCCCAAGCGCAACAGAGCTTTATATGGGATTTCGCGAATCCTGTTCAAAATGGTGGATCAGAAGAAGAAAGACTTCGAGCCCTCCGTGATTTCCGTGACGCCCTCTCGCAGAAAATACAAACAGAATTGATGCCACTG
>CAMPGJ010000126.1 GCA_946885425.1 uncultured bacterium | reverse complement strand
TTTCGTGTTCATTTTTTGTCAAGCAAATTTGTGTTATTGGGATAGAATGGGCAAAGAAAATATGAAAGGAGGAACTGCATATGTTATATAGAATCCACAAACGTCTAGAAAATTTTTTGACATTTTATTTCGAGCACTCAAAATCACACAAATCTCTTTCTACTTTTACTAAAGAACAAAAGCCAGATGTTCAAAAATCACAGGGTTCTAAAGGTGGAAAGAGTATACGTTCTCTAACTGAAAGGCGGAAAATTATTGCAGATGTGTAGGACGAGGCTGATGAGTTGGCTTGGGAGAACGAGTTGGACGTAATGTTTCCCCTAGCTTCTTCTCTCCACGTGTAGGATGTAATTTATTTTCATGTTTCTCTCCACGAGTTGGGCGGGGAGAGGCATGCGTATCTTTAGATTTCTTTCTTAGCTGTTTTACATCTTTATTTGCTGATTTCAAACTTGATTGTGCTGCTTGAAGCAGCTTTCTGGCATTCTTTAATGACGTTTTGTTGGTAGAATGTCCTTCAGGAGTTAATGGCATTACAGTATCAATTGCCGCCTGTGCGGAGGTTTTAGCATCGGCAAGATGTTTTTTCATATCAGCCAAAAATGCTTCTGAAGTTGCAGTTTTCTTTTCGAATTTGGTAGCTAAATCATTTAATTTATCTACGTTGGTTAACACCTTATCTGCTTTTGCAATGATCTGAATCTTTGGAACGTAAAGAGCAAAAATCTTATATGAACTTTCTAATGATTTTATCTCTGCTTTCAATGACGCTAAATCAGTAGCTCCACCTATTTTAACTTGTGAAGCGTTTAGTTTGGCTATCTCTGCTTGAACTTGAGAATTTAATGTAGCCTTTTGACTCTCTGTTAATTTCTTAACCTTACTTATAAGCTTCAGAACATTGTTTAATTTCGCTATTCTTCTATTAATTTCTTTCGTCGCTTTATTCTTCAGCTTAGCGAGCTTCTCTTCTGATGTAACCATATGTGTCGGAGCTACAGTAACTGATGGCTCACCCGTTGTTGGTTCACTCGTCACAGTTTGGGCTGAAACGTTACCTGTAGTGAAATTAAAAAGAAAAGCTAAAACAATAATAAATCCAATATTTTTCATACAATTATTCTTCTTTGCTGAGATCTTCAGGCTGATCATTAATAGCCTCATCTACCTCAGCCAGATCTCCATCTAATGTGTTTACTTCGCGGTCAACTGCATCACTCTCTTGTTCCAAGATAACAGATTGTGGATCAGCTTTTTGAACCACGGGCGCTTGATGTCCTGAACCTCTACCCCTACTTGCTTCTGATTCTGTTTGATATGCCGATTGATCACTAACATTTTTATACACAAGAACGCCTGTTACTAGTAAACTTACAAAAAGAACCAGACCCACCAATAACGGTGCCGATGAAGATTTTGCAGGAGCTTCAGGCTCAGAATTTTCTACTGCAGGCGGTTTGGACTCTGAAGCAGAATTCAGCGGCGATGAAGGGGATTCAGAAGAAGACTCTATGGAAGGGGTAGTCTCTGGCATTGAAGCAGGTTCTGCCGGTAAATCACTAGCAACAGGAGGCACCTCTTGAGGTTCGGCAGGCAAGTCAGTTGGGACAGCAGGGGTAGAGTCTTCACTCTTTGATGGAGATTCCACCGGCGATGATGAATCAACAGGTGTTGTAGCCGGTTCAGATGATACAGGCTGATCTATAGAATCAGCTTCTTCCACTTCATCCAATTTCTTATCCTGTGCGTTTGTATCCATTACCTAATTATAGTAGAGGAATCTCACAATCCATGTCAAGTAGGGGCACGATGCTCGTGCCCGTACCATAAATATGTTTCGAAGCAAGGCGCCAGGTACCATCCGGAGCCTGGCAGCCAGATATAGCATAGTATCTGGCGCAGAATTTATGCGAAGCAAGGCGAGAAGTATGCGAAGCAAGGCGCAGAATTGTGCCTTGCAACCTGAGCCCAAATGAAGTAAAATATAAGCACATTATAGTTAACTGTCAATTGTTAACTGTCAATTGTTGAACTATGGCACACGAACCTAAGAAAAGACATTCTAGAGCAAGACAAGGTAAAAGAAGAGCGCATATTAAGCTTACTGTTACTAAAGCAATAACATGCCCTAATTGTAAAGCTCCACAAATATCCCATGCAGTATGCGCAAATTGCGGGTACTACAAAGGAGTCCAGATTCTCAATGTTAAAAAAGCAAGCGCAGATTTATAGTTGATTTGCACAGGTAATGAATCTGCGAAAATCTGCTATCAATCCGCAAAATCATAAAAGATGAAGACATCTCAAGATCCCCGACATAAAAGAAGACAACTTTTCGTCGAAGAATTATTCAGTACCGATTTTCATGAACAAAAGGTAAGCTCTGAAACTCAAACGATTTTACAACACCAAAAGGAAATTGATATTCTCATACAAAAAGCCGCATCCGATTTCCCAATTGATAAGATAAATAAAATCGATTTGGCAATACTTCGCTTAGCAGTGTATGAATTAGCCTTCAAAAAGAAAGAACCCAAAAATGTCATTATAGACGAGGCAATAGAATTGGCAAAAGAATATGCCAACGATACAAGCCCAGCTTTTATTAATGGAGTCCTATCTCATATAAGTCATACAAGATCTAGCGTATAGCATATAGTTAATGGAAGAAACCAAAATTATGAAAAATTTACCTAAATTTAACAGCCAGGAATTATGCCAACAAGCTTTTATTCATCGCTCATATTTGAACGAATCAAAAAAACAGCTTGAATCCAATGAACGGCTTGAATTCCTGGGGGATAGCATTCTCTCTTTTGTAGTATCAGACCATTTATATAAAACATATCCACAATTTGATGAAGGTATTCTCACAAATTTGCGGTCTCTTGTCGTTAATACAAAAAGCCTGGCTAAAGCAGCAAAGAGTTTAGATTTTGGAGAGCATCTTCTTCTTTCACGAGGTGAAGAAGATTCTAAAGGACGCGAGAATGACTCCATCCTTGCGAATACATTTGAAGCCGTTATTGGTGCCTTATTTATTGATCAGGGTATTGATGCATCCAGGGAGTTCCTTAATGAAACGATTATTCCTCAGATTGAAGAATATGTACAAAAGAAGGTTTTTAAAGATCCCAAAAGCTTACTTCAAGAGTATGTACAAGCCAGAAAACAGCATTCACCTCTCTATAAAGTGCTTCAGGAAGAGGGCCCGGCACACGCAAAATGGTTCACAATAGGCGTTTTTATAGAAAATAAACTTATGGGTGAAGGAACAGGAAAATCCAAACAGCAAGCCGAAGAAAAAGCAGCAGAGCAAGC
>CAMPGJ010000125.1 GCA_946885425.1 uncultured bacterium | reverse complement strand
GGGATCACGGGCTGGGGCTGCTGAATGACAAATTTCTGAAGACGCTGTTTGGTCTGATCAAATCCTGTTGCGACGACCGTGATGCGGATTTGATCATGCATTGTTTCATCAATAGTTGCACCAAAGATAATGTTCGCATCAGGATCAGCAGCAGCAGAAATAATCTTGGCTGCTTCATCAACTTCAGTCATAGCCAGATCCAAGCCTCCCACAATGTTAAATAAGACACCTCTGGCACCCTCCATAGATATCTCAAGAAGAGGTGATGCTATAGCCGAACGAGCTGCTGTTTGCGCTCTGTTCTCACCGACTCCACTACCTATACCCATGAGAGCTGATCCAGCATCCGACATAATACTCTTAACGTCAGCAAAGTCGACATTAATAAGCCCCGGCATAGTAATAATTTCAGAAATACCCTGGACCCCCTGATTAAGAACAGAATCGGCGACTTTGAAAGCGTCAATTAAAGAAAGCTTGCGATCAACAACTTCCATAATTCGTTGGTTAGGGATAACGATAAGCGTATCTACTTTGTCCTTTAAATTATCTATACCTTCTTCTGCTGTCACCATTCTGCGGGTACCTTCAAACATGAATGGTTTGGTTACCACAGCAACAGTGAGAGCGCCTACTTCTTTAGCGACTTCTGCCACAATAGGCGCAGCACCTGTACCTGTACCACCACCCATACCCGCGGTAAGAAAAACCATATCTGACCCTTCAAGCATATGCTTTATCTTTTCTCTGGATTCTTCTGCTGCCTGTCTTCCAATTTCAGGATCTCCTCCTGATCCCAATCCTTTGGTAAATTGATCTCCGATCTGAATTTTGTTTTCTGCTTTATTGAGGAGAAGCGCTTGTGCGTCTGTATTCACAGACACAAAATCAACGCCTTTAATGGAACTTTGAGCGATCATTGAACCGATCGCGTTACTTCCTCCGCCACCGATACCGACGACACGGATCTTTGCGAAATTAGTTGCTTGAGGACGAATTAACATAAGAGTTTAAACGCTCTCATCCTATCAGAAGTACTCATCATTTGCAAGCCCGCATTGCAAAAAAAAGCTTTATTCACCTGTATTTTTTTTAGATTTTCTCACAAACCGGTCCACTGGCATAGCACCCAATAATACAGCACTTGAAACAAACAGAGTCATCGCATCTACACTAGCCCTTGTAGCATATTTGTCATTCGCTAACCTGGACCATTCCGCATCATATACACTATCACTTTTTAATATCTCCTGAGCTTTAGCTAAACCCTTATCATTATTAACAGAAGAATAAGCCTCCCCTGCTGCACCAAAATCTTTTTTGTCTGTAAAAGCTCCAAATTTCTTATCAAAAGCATCCAGAACCTCAGTTGCCTCTTTAACTTGCTTATCACTTGGTTCATAAATACCCGCACTTTTTAATTCCGAGTTCAATTCGTTTGGCCAATTAATCCTATCATTTATTGCAAAAGCCAACCCGGCCGCAGACGCAACTAAAGCGGCTGGCACAACAACATTCTTCATTAAAACTTTCTTCTTGGGTTCTTTTGATTGAGGAATTCTTCCGGCTTCTACGTTCGCCATATTATAAATTGAAACTACTGGTTACTATTTGCTTACGGTATAAACGTTTTAATAAGACCAATCACTTTCTTAACGAGCTTTGATCCTGATGGTGCTCCTCCTTTTGAGAAGGAAAATTTAAATGAGCTTGACCCCTTTCCTGTCGAATTCTTTGAACCATAGGTGATCAAACCCACTGAGGTGGAAAAAGCAGGATGCTGAACTTCATCAATAATTCCTTTGACATTCATCGGCAGACCAATCCTGACCGGCATTGCCAAACTTCTTCTCGCTGCTTCGCGGATCCCGGCTGTCAAAGAACCTCCCCCGGTCATGACAATACCTGCAGGTGTCTGTCCACCAAATCCGCTCTTCTTTATCTCCAGCCCAATCATCGTGCAAATCTCATTCAAACGAGGCCGGATAATACCCTCTACCAACGTCTTTTGTGAGACTTTCCTTATCTCCTCGGGTAATTGAAGTGCCGTTAGATCTAACTCATCAGATGGCCGCTGTTCTCGTACATCAATCTCATCCTCATCCGTTTTGATAACTTTTCGTGCCTGATTCTGAGACAAGAATAATTTTATTTTCTCAGCACTTTCCAAGGATATACGAAGACCAATAGCTAAATCATTGGTTACATGACGGGCACCAATCGCAAGAACAGATGAATAAGCCAGAGAACCTTCTGAATAAACAGCGATATCTGTGGTACCAGCCCCAATATCAACAAGTACAACACCAAGCTCCTTTTCAGTGTCTGAAAGAACTGCAAGAGAACTAGCATAGCCACTAAATGCAAAGCTTTCTACGTCCACACCTACTTGAGAAAATGCTTTCTCAAGATTACGTATGGAGACACTGTTCGCGGTAACAATATGTGTATCTACCTCAAGCCTTGTTCCTGACATACCTATTGGATCTTTAATTCCTTCCTGACCATCGACAATGTAATTACGAGGAAGAACATGAATTATTTCTCTCGTCGATGGGATAGAGATAGCCTTCGCCGCATCAATAACCCTACTCAAATCACTTTCAGAGATCTCACCTTGGGGGGTAGATACTGCCACTACTCCACGCGAATTTTGGCATTCAATTTGGCTTCCACCCAGAGAAACAAAAACTTTCGAAGCTGAATAACCGGACATTCGTTCGGCACCTTCCAATGAGGCATTAATAGCGTGAACTGCTTCCTCTATATCAACAATTTGTCCTTTGCGGATACCCTGAGACTTTACTTCGGAGACACCCAATACACCGACAACATTTTCTAATACTTTTGCTATTACTGTAACTATTTTATACGTCCCGACATCAATCGCGACAAAAATTTTACCATCATTAGTCATAGTTTAAATACAACAATCTACTTTTCAAAAACGATTACTGGCTTACTAAATCGCAGATCCAAAGTACGCACCTCTCTTCCTTCCATTGTAAGGCGTGCAAGGATAAATTGTAAAGAGGAAACTTGAGACAGTATATCTTTTTCAGATGAAAATGTCACTACTCCACCGTCTTTAAGTATAACCAAAAAACTAGAATTTGACGCTACTTTAACATCCGTAAAATCTATTTTTTTCTGTTTCAAGCTCTTTTTTAGCTGGTCCGCAGGATCATTCTCTTCAGGCACATTCAAAGCCTTTGTACTAAGCGGACTGACATATAATGACTTTTTAAATTTGATTGAGAACAGATAATACCCTCCAACACCCACAGCTGAAAGAACAATAAGAGTAACCAAAATTACCCCCAACAACTTCCTAAAAACCCTCTTCCTCTTTCTCTCAGGAGTCCTATT
>CAMPGJ010000124.1 GCA_946885425.1 uncultured bacterium | reverse complement strand
TTCTCTCTTTCCATTCAACCTGATCCCCAGTTTTACCACTCACTACCAATCGCACAGGAATACCAATAAGGTCTGCATCAGCAAACTTTTGGCCTGCACCAACGTCCTGCCTATCATCAAATAAAACTTCCACACCAGATTCCTGTAATTTCCTGTAAACCTCCTCTGCTTTATCCTTGATTCCTGATTCATTATTCATGATTCCGACCAAATGAACATTGTACGGTGCAACTGACGCTGGCCACATGATACCGCGATCATCATGGAACACTTCAACCAACACTCCCATAAGTCGCGTGATACCGATGCCATATGCACCAAACCAAACGGGCTTTCTTTCGCCTGTCTTATCTGTAAACATAACATTCATCGACTCCGCGTATTTATCTGTACCATAAGGAAAAATATTGCCAACCTCAATTGCTTTCACTGTACGCAAACCAGGAGCTTTCCTATCTTCATCAGACATAATTTCATCATTTTTTGCATACTTCCAACCATCTGCTATATAAATAGTATCTTCACCGACAGAACTTTCTACTTGAAATTCGTGCGTCAAACGATCGGTAAATACACCTCCTGCTGCTTCAGTAATAATTGCATGAAGACCGACGCGTTCAAAGACTTTAAGATATGCATCAGCTACCTGCCAATAATACTTCCACATATCTTCTTCTGTCTCATGAGTACTATATAAATCTTTCATAATAAACTCACGTCCCCTGAGAATTCCTGATTTTGCGCGCAACTCATTGCGGAATTTAGTTGAAAAATGATAAACGTTCGCAGGCAAATCTTTATAGCTAGTGATGTGTTTACGGATAACATCCATCACAATCTCTTCATGAGTAAATGAGAGAGTATATTCTTTTTCATTTTTTTCAAATTGATACATAACGTCCTTCGCACTGTCCCAACGACCTGTTTCATTCCAAATTTCTTTCGGATGCAAAAGCGGCATGAGAGCCTCATTAGCGCCTGTCTTATTCATCTCTTCGCGGACGATCTGCTCAATCTTACGCTCAACTAACCGTCCTAATGGAAGCAACGTATATGATCCAGCCATTAATTTATCAATAAATCCACCTTGCAAAAGATACTTAGCATTAACAGCCACTTCATCTTTTGGCACGGATTTAGTTGTCTTAGCAAATAATTGTGAGTATTTCATGATATATAACTATTGTTGTGGAATGTTTGATGGAACGGGGTTTGCCTCCTCTTTCTTTACTGCATGCCCACCAAATTCCTTACGAAGAGCAGCTATGAGCTTAGCAACGACAGTCTCCTGAATTGCTTTATCATACTGAGACCTCTGTCTGAACTCCAGAGCTTTTTCAATAACAGGAACAGGAACATGTGTTTCCTTTGCTGTCAGTACGGTCCACTCTGCTTCACCAGTAGCTTCAATACGACCATCAGGTTCAGAGAGTGTTGGATCTTTAGCAAGAGCATTTAGAGACATATCCAAAAGAAAGCTCCTTACGATACTCCCTCTTTGCCAAAGATGTCCTACATCAAACAAATTAAACTTATATTCAGATTTTGCTAGTACAGCGAATCCCTCAGCTAGTGCCTGCATCATCCCATATTCCACACCATTGTGCACCATCTTTACAAAATGGCCGGCTCCACCAGGACCAAAATATCCATGAGTGGCATTTGGCTTCCCCAATGTATCAAGCAAGGGACGAATGTATTCATAGGCATCTTTATCTCCTCCTACCATCAATGAAGCTCCATTCTCAAACATATGTACTCCACCAGACACACCAATACCTAAGAATTTGATTCCTCTCTGATTGCTTACCGCAGCACGCCTATCTGTATCTTTGAAGTTTGAATTTCCTCCGTCAATAATGATATCTCCGGGTTGGACAAGCTCGATAAGAGATTGGAAAACTTCTTCTGTTGGCATTCCAGCGGGGAGCATCATCCAGAAAACGCGGGGCTGTAGGAGTGATTCATACAAGTTTTCTATAGAATGGGCAATAATTAGTTTTTTGTTTATGATAAATTCGGATTTTGTCATCCGCATTTCATCCAAAATACCTTTTGAGCGGTTCCACACTGCGACCTGATGATTGTCGCGCATTAACTTTTCGGCAAGAAGCCTACCCATTTTCCCAAGACCTAATACACCGACCTGCATTCCACCATTATAACCATTTTCGGCCGTCTTTTTCAATAAGATCATTTGCCTCTTTTGGCCCCCAAGTACCTTCTTCATATTGTGGAATGACAGAATTCTGCTTTACAGGAGCTGATAAAATATTTGAAATAAGCTGCCAGGAACTATCCAGCTCATCAGAACGGTTAAAAAGCATTTGATCTCCCATCAAAATATCGAGAAGCAATTTTTCATATGCATCAATCTTTCTTTGATTAAATTCCTCTTGATATGTAAACTTCATCTCTACTGTATTAAGCGACAATTGTTGTCCTGGTGTCTTCACAATAGCGCGGATACCAATCCCTTCATTTGGCTGTATCTTGATAGTCAGAACATTCCCTACCTCAGGACAACCATACTCACGAAACAGAAGATGGCATGTCTGTTTAAATACAATCTTAATATCAACTCTATTTTCAGCCATCTTTTTACCTGCTCTTAAATAAAAAGGTACTTCCTCAAAACGAGGTGTATCTACAAATAATTTCATGGCTGCGAAAGTATCTGTCCTTGATTCAGGATTTATATCTTTCTCATCCAAATATCCCTTATATTGTCCTTTAACAACGTACTTTGATACATCAGTTGGTTTAATCAATCTAATTGCCTTTATCGCTTTTACCCGCTCATCCCTAACGCTTTCTTTAGTGAAGCTCTTTGGCTGTTCCATAGCAACAGCCGCAAGGAGCTGCAAGAGATGATTTTGTGCGACATCTCTAAGCATACCAATCCCATCAAAGAATTTACCCCGCTTGCCTATACCCTTTTCCTCAGCAAATGTTATTTGTACATGATCAATATGTTCTTTATTCCATACAGGATCGAAAATACTGTTGGCAAAACGAAAAGCTATCATATTCTGAACTGTTTCTTTAGCGAGGTAATGATCAACCCGGTAAACCTGTTTCTCTTCAAAAATATTACAAAGCTTTCTATCTAGTTGCCTTGCAGTATCTAAATCTTTACCAAAAGGTTTTTCAATCGCAAGCCTCGTCCATTTACTAATATCTAAATCCTGTTTACCGGCGGTAGCCTTGGCGAAGGCTGGCCCACAACCTTCAGATAATTTAGTGTCCTGCAGATTTTGCAAAATAGATTCGTAATGGACCGGAGGAGTAGCCAGATAAAATAGTCTGGTTATACAAGCTCCTATTTTTTTGTAAAAACCATTCAATTTTTCAATCAGAGATTAATCAC
>CAMPGJ010000123.1 GCA_946885425.1 uncultured bacterium | reverse complement strand
TTTATTGTCATACATCATTATGCGAATTTTATTAAAATAATGTCAATGTTTAGATCTGAAAAGCTCTTGTTTGCAAGCTCTTCTTTTGCTATACTGCTGAGGTGAAAGAGAGAATAACTTTTGATCAGGTGAAAGAGTCAGCTAAAAATCCTGGAAGCGTAACACCGGCAGAATGGAAGACGGGTATGGCGGTTACAGAGGCATTGTTTGCTGAGGGAACTCCAATAGATTTAGTAGAAGACAACATTCTTGTCCCTAAAAAACCAGTACCAAACAAATATGATGTTGGTAGTAAAACTACTGTAGAGTTTATGCCTCATTGGGGCTATGCTGCTATAGAAAAAGGGGAAAAAAGAGTACTTTTTGAACTGAAATCATCCAGGCTACCCACTGAAGAAGTTGTTAAGAATGTAAAAGATAAGATACGAGAAGTGAAACAACTTGAGAATTGAGAAATAGTGTAAATTATCCTCTTGCAAGATACATCCTCAGCTTATACAATTTTAGTGAATGGGAAGGGAAAGTGCTCCTATACCTCGTGAGAATCTTCAAAAATTGACGTACCAAGATATTGACTGGTCATCCAGTTCTCCGTTGCGAGATAAAAATGTTTGGGAAAGAAATAAATTAATAGTAAAAGAGTTGGTGGAGATGGAAGATGTAGAAATTGTTGAGATTAGAGAGAGATCCTCGGGGTGCGGTAAGAATGTTCCAACAAAATTTGGAATAAACGGACTAATCATAGATTACCAGCCAAATTGGGATTTTTACCAGATCAATCTTGCAAAGAACGGTACAGCATTCTTTTTACCAAAAGATGCAAAAACATCACCGAGAGAATGTGTAGAAATTCTATTGGAGGATATAAATCACATGAAGCAGCGAGGCGAACGGTTGGGACAGTAATTTTTATTTAAGAGAGATTCACCCAAGAGTACTTGCTACACAGTAGCGGCGCTGGACGCCGCCAGAATGACGAAAGGGGATATTTTCTGCTTTGTTTTGCGTTTCAGTTCTGAGTAGTTCAGCGGTATCAGGTTTTGATGTTTCCGCCTTCAAGTACTTCTTGTGATTTACCGAGGATGGTTCGCCAGTCACCGATCTTACGGAAGACTAGGATATAGGTTTTAGCCTCTTTCACATCGAAGAACCAGGTAAGGAAAAGATATATAAAAAGACCTACAAGGCTTGAAATGCCTGTAAGCATAAGGAGATTTATTGTTCTTGTCGTATCAAAAACGAGCTGATCTAACAGTTTGATGGGTATATATAATGCGAATGCTGTAAAGAGAGATGCGGCAAAAAGCTTGCTCCAGGAGACAAATAATTCCCATTTTTTAAACCCTCCGGTTCTTTTATCAAGGATAAGGAATAGTACTATTAATTGACTGATACTTGCTATTGTGAACGAAATACCAAGGCTTGCTACACCCCAATGGAATACTACGATGAATACATATGTTGCTCCCAGAAGCAATGCTGTTGCTGCACCATTAATAATAAGAGGGATTTTGGTATCATGAAGAGCATAGAATGCACGCAATAATAAAGTTATCAGCGCTTGGGCGAATATTGAAATGCTGAAAAAAGCGAGTGTTTGTCCTGTCAAAACTGTTGCAGGCCAGTCAAATTTGCTGGCTCCATAAACAAGACGCACAAGAGGAATTCGGAGAATTAAGATGAGTACTGAAATGGGAAGTACCAAATAAAGCATCTGATTAAAGCTGTTGATAAAAGTTGCTTTGAATTCTTGTGGTCTATCTTTCTCTCTGGAGAGAACAGGAAATGCAGCCTGAGCGATTGTCTGTCCAAAGAGCGCCACAGGGGCAAACGCAAGCGTCTTGGCGAGATCAAAAATAACATTCATGCGTCCGGGGTCAGGGAGGAATGATATGAAAGATCCTACTGCAATTGTCCCTAAATACATGACACTAACAGCAATTGTCCTCGGCCACATGAGCATTGTTATTTTTTTAATGCCTTCAGATTTTAGATATGCAACAGAAGGTTTAAAGGTAAATCCGACTTTTTTTGCAAGAGGAAGCTGTACTCCCACAAAGATAAGTCCACCAAGTATTACACCGAAGGTTGCAGCATAAATGCCGAAATAGGAGGAAAATAGGACGATACCGATAATAATGCCTAAATTGTACAAAGCAGCAGCAATTCCAGGTATAAAGAAGTGGTTGTATGATTGTAGTAAAGCAGTGAAGAACATACCGATAATAAAAAGGAGTTGTCCAAAGATAATTATCCGCATCAAGCTGGCCATGAGTACCATTTCTTGAGGAGAGAAGTTAGAACCTAGGTTAAATATACTGAGAAAAAAGGGAGCAAATATGGCAAGGATGCATGATAAACCTAAAAAGAGAAGCATGCCAGACGCGAGGAGAGTAGACGCCATTTTATGCGCTTCTTTTTCTTTACCTTTAGTAAGGTAATCTGAAAAGACAGGGATAAATGCGGATGAGAGTGCGGAGGCAATAGTAAGTTGGAAAAGAGTATCAGGAAGTTGAGATGCATAGATATAGATACCCAGTGTATCTGATGCTCCAAAAATTCCTACAAGCAGACGCTGTCTTACAAGACCAAGAATTTGAGAAAACACCACTGTGGCCATGATGACGAATGCGGCAGAGAGAAAATTTGATTGGCGCTTAGTAAGTAGGTCTAAGCCTTTTTTCCAGAAAAAGTTTTTAGTCATGGGCGTTTTACTCTAACAATTGACCGTTAACAATTGACAATTAACTTATACATTATATATCAGATTTCATGAAATAAACGTGCGGATTGTGGTTAATTGTTAAAAGGGCAAAACGTTGTCCTTGTAAATTGTTAAGTGTTATATTGTTGACGTTATTGTTTTTTTAAGTATATCATGCTAAAATACAAAAATGCCATTATTAAAACACGCAAAAAAGAAATTAAAACAAGATAAGAAGCGCACTGAGCAGAACAAGAATGTTAAGGAAACATACAAGAAGCTTGTCAAAAAGGCAAAAGCTGAGTTGTCACCTGAATCTATGAGTAAAGCCTACAGTGCTGTCGATAAGGCTGCCAAAAAGAAAGTTATTGAGCCGAATAAAGCATCTCGCCTGAAGTCTGCACTTGCTAAAGTATTTGCAAATCCTGAAAAAGCAGCAGAAGCAGCAAAAGTAAAGAAGGTTGTAAAGAAAAAGAAGCCATTACTGAAAAAGACCACAAAGAAGAAGAAATAAATCTCCTCTCGTCAAATTGAGCTCCATCGACTATAATAATCATTGTCATTCTGAATTTATTTCAGAATCTAATAATCCTTGTGGATATTTGTTGGATTAGATGCTGAACTAAATTCAGCATGACATGTTATTAATAATTTATGTTAGACATTAAATTCATCAGAGAAAATCCTGAACTTGTCCAAAACGCTGCTAAAGCGAAGAAGGCTACTATTGATATTAGTC
>CAMPGJ010000122.1 GCA_946885425.1 uncultured bacterium | reverse complement strand
GAGTGGAAATTAGTTAAGCAGACAGACATTTTAGCGATTGTAGAATAGACGTAAGACGTAAGGGTAAACGTAAGGGTAAAACCTTAATTCTTAAATCTTAATTCTAAATTCTTTTAAAAAAATGGCAAAACAATTACAATTTGGCGAAGAAGCCAGACAATCATTAGTAAGCGGTGTTAACCAATTGGCAAAAGCAGTCGTTACGACGCTTGGTCCAAAAGGACGCAATGTAGCCCTTGAGAAGAAGTGGGGAGCCCCAACTGTTATCCACGATGGTGTTAGCGTCGCAAAAGAAATTGAGCTGAAGGATCCGTTTGAAAATATGGGTGCTCAGCTTGTGAAAGAAGCCGCAAGTAAAACCAATGATAATGCAGGAGATGGTACAACAACAGCTACCGTTCTTGCCCAGGCAATCGTTAATGAAGGGATGAAAAATGTAACTGCGGGCGCTAATCCTATGATCGTTCGTGAAGGACTTGAAAAAGCAAAAGAAGCCGTCCTTAAAGAGATAACAAAGATGGCACGTCCTGTGAAAGATGAAGATGTTGTCCGTGTGGCAAAAATTTCCGCTCAGGATGAAAAAATCGGACAGCTCATTGCTGAGGCATTAACTAAAGTTGGTAAAGACGGTGTTGTAACAGTTGAAGAAGGACGCAGTATGGAGATGGAAGTTCTTTATAAAGAAGGAATGGAGTTTGATAAAGGATATGTATCCGCATATTTTGTGACAAACAGTGACAAAATGACTGCTGAGATAGATGATCCATATATCCTCATAACAGACAAAAAGATTTCTGCTTTGAATGATTTTCTTCCTTTCCTGGAGAACTTTATAAAAGTTTCTAAGAATTTGGTTATTATCGCTGATGACATAGAAGGTGAAGCGTTGCCTGCGCTAGTTTTGAATAAATTGCGTGGGACATTTAATCCTCTTGCTATAAAAGCTCCTGGATTCGGTGACCGCAGAAAAGAAATGCTTCAGGATATTGCTATCCTGACAGGCGGGACAGTGATTTCAGAAGAAACAGGTAGAACATTTGAAAGTGTCAGCATTGAAGATTGTGGACGGGCTGACAAAGTATGGGCTGATAAGGAAAACTCACGTATTATCGGTGGAAAGGGAAATAAAAAAGAAATTGACGCAAGAATCGCACAAATCAAGAGAGCTGTTCAGAATGCAACTTCAGATTTCGATAGAGAAAAGCTTCAGGAAAGATTGGCAAAGCTTGCTGGTGGTGTAGCAGTTATTAATGTAGGAGCAGCAACAGAAGTTGAAATGAAAGAAAAGAAAGAAAGAGTAAATGATGCCGTAGCAGCAACTAAGGCAGCACTTGAAGAAGGTATCGTTCCAGGCGGTGGTGTAACGCTCCTCAAAGCACGCAAAGTTCTTGCAGCAGTACGTGCATCATTGACAGTAGAAGATCAGAAAGTTGGTGTTGATATCTTGTCTCATGCTCTTGAACAGCCGCTTCGATGGATAGCAAAAAATGCAGGAGCAGATGACGGATGGGTGGTACGTAAGGTTGAAGAAGGACCAGTCTCTGCAAAGCAGAGTGGGAAAGGTGCAAAGAATGATGATTACGGGTTTAACGCAATGACACTTGATTTTGGTTCTATGCTCGAAGCAGGAATTGTCGATCCGGCAAAGGTAACTAGGTCAGCAGTAAAAAATGCAGTCAGTGTCGGTACCATGATCCTCACAACCGAAGCACTCGTAGCAGACATCCCAGAAAAGAACCCAATGCCTGAAGGCGGTGGAATGCCAGGTGGTATGGGAGGTATGTATTAGTAAGCCGCAAAGCTAATCAGAACTTAAACGCAGAACCAATCAGACAAAATGGAGCCCGCTGAGAGCGGGTTTTTTTGTACCCACAATGTCATCCCGAACGAAAAACGAGTGGAGGGATCTTAAGGTGTTCAGTCGCTTCGCGCTTCACTCCAAACTTTCCAAAATGCGTATAGTCGTTGTCTCTCGCCGGAGCAATTTTGAAAATTGCTCCGAAATGGTTCAGTTTGGATAGCTTCTACTATACATTTTTAATCCGTTACTTCATCCAACCCGAACTGTCATGGATCAGGTTTCAAACATGATTCGGCGAGAGTTTTTAGTGGGTTGCAAAAGGTGTGAAAATCTATTTATAATAGAGTTATGAATAAGGATACAAAAATTGTTTTATTTCATCAGGAAAAAATTCGTCGCCAGTGGGATGAAAAAGCTGAGAAGTGGTATTTTTCAGTCATAGATATAATTGCTGTTCTTATAGATCAAACAGATTTTAAAAAAGCTAAAAGTTATTGGACTACGCTTAAAGGGCGTTTAAAGAAGGAGGGGAGTGAGTTGGTCACAAAGTGTGACCAACTGAAAATGCGTTCTGCTGACGGGAAATTTTATAAAACTGATGCTGCCGATGTAGAGACACTTTTGCGACTTATCCAATCGGTTCCATCAAAGAAAGCAGAGCCAATTAAACTGTGGCTTGCAAAAGTTGGTTACGAACGGATGCAGGAGATGACTGATCCTGAGAAGGCGCTGAATAGGAGCCGTGAATATTGGCAGAAATTGGGGAGGAGTGAGAAATGGATCCAGCAGCGGATGATGGGTCAGGAGACGAGGAATAAATTGACTGATTATTGGAAGGATCACGATGTCAAAGAGCAGGATGAATACGCGATTTTGACCAATATCATTCATGAGGAATGGACTGATATTTCAGTGAAGGGGCATAAAAATGTGAAAGGTCTAAAAACCGAAAATCTCCGAGATCATATGACAGAAGCAGAGCTCATCTTCACCGCTCTGGCAGAACTTTCTACAAGACAAATTGCCGAGAGCTTGCAATCAGACGGGCTTGAAGAGAATAAAATCCCAGCAAAAAAAGGCGGCAAAATAGCAAAAGACGCCCGCGTTGCATTGGAGCAAAAGACAGGAAAAAAAGTTGTTTCAGGAGAAAATTTTTTGCCCCCTGCAAAGAAAAAATTGAACGAGTAATTCTTTGCTTTTTTTGTCATTCTGGACTTGACTAGTCGTGTCAGAAATTTATTTTTTGTGGTGGTGGGCCATATGGGTTTTTTGTGGGTCTTCCTTTTTTGAATGTTAAGTAAGCAAAGATGAAAAGGTTTAGGTATGGGATGAGGCTGAGTAAGCTGAAGTAGCCGCTTTTTCCAAGATCGTGCCATCTTCTGGTATTTACGGATAAGATAAGAATTATCAGGACAATAAAGAAGAGGATATAGAGAATTTCTGTAAAAATGTCTGGTGAGCTATTCGATTTGCGATGATCATAACCATAAAATATTCTTCCTGCCTCTTGTAAGAAACCAAGAGAAATAAGAAAAAGAAAATAAGAGCCTCTTGGTAGTCTTCCTTTAAAAATCGATTTTATTGTCATACATCTTTATGCGAATTTTATTAAAATAATGTCAATGTTTAGATCTGAAAAGCTCTTGTT
>CAMPGJ010000121.1 GCA_946885425.1 uncultured bacterium | reverse complement strand
TATTGGGTCATCTGGAGTTCTTTTGCTGCTAAATCATTTTTTTGCCAACTATCAAGGAACCGATAATACCATATGCCCCAAAATCAACAACATCTCATATTAAAATAAAGTCTTGTGCTAGCAGAAATCTGTTCCAAGTGATAATTTTTGTCAAAAAAATAAAACTGACTAAATTCTTAACTTACAGCAGCAAGACTTCCCCATCATACCACAATGACAACTATCCGTGCCTAAATCATCGAAAAATATATGAAAAATGACACATTCTGCCTTTTCTGGCTGTTTTTCTGACGCTAGCCTCACATTTTCTTACACGATTCCTATATCTAAATATAGCTAAATATATCATTTTCCACTTTTACCGTATTGACAAGGATTTGGCAACTTTCATATGGTATTAGTATAGGTATTTTATTTCGGGATAATCGGTATAATCAGTATAATTTCGAGGCTAAAGAACAAAAATCGAATTTTTTACAAACTTAAAAATTCTCAGACAGACATATGGATTTACTGCTCAAATTCAAAGATTATTTAACGCAGGGTAAAGATCAGCCCAGTAAGATCACAATAAAGAATTACATTGCTGACCTACGCAAGTTTATCCGCTGGTATGAGACAACATATGAAAGACTCTTCCACCCCCTTGCCATCTCGCCAGCAATCATAGAAGAGTACAAGAACCAGATAAATGACGCCAGGTCCCTCAAGAGATATCTCTCATCATTGCGCAAATTCTTTCAGTATCTTCATGTATTGGGAGCTATTCCATCCAACCCACTTGACCAGGCAATAATTCAAAAAGAACAGGATTCAAATCCATGGAGACTTAAAGACTTCAAGAGCTTTCTCTACAACACCAAGGCAAGCAAACTAACCATAAAAAATTATATTATCGATATCCGCCAGTTTCTTGAATGGCTAAAGGAAGTTATTGCCACAGAAGCTCGATATGAAAACATAACACGATCCATTAGTGAATCAGAGGTCTATAGTAGAATTGACCAGAGATCTATTGAGGAATACAAAAACAGGTTACTATCAGAAAGGAAACTTTCCCCCGTATCAATAAACAGAAAGCTTTCTTCCTTACGCAGGTATGTATCCTGGCTTAATGAAAAGAAGATTATCCAAACGGAGATACCCATAAATGACCTGAGAGCAGTTCTCGCCAAAGAGATAAGCATAGCTATAGAGCCAACTCAAGAAATTACACCTCCAGAAGCATCACTAGAGGACCTAAAAGAATTAGCCACACTTGGAGCTAAGGAAGAAAAGCAGGTTGTCTATTCGAAATTCCCCCCACTACGCCTCATTCAAAAAAGCACAAGAGGTATCACTCTCCTGCTTGATGTGCTAATCCTTCTTCCTATTATACGGATGATAACCTCTGGTAAATATGCATTTTGGAAAATTAGCGGAAGAAAAATTTTTGCTCCTGCAAATGAGATTTTCAATGCCTCTCTCAAAGATATAGGCTCTGAGATCGCAGCCACGCCTCTAATAAATCTAGCTTCAGAAACAATTAAGACTAGCAATGGAATGACAGCAACTGCTAGATCTCTTTCGATACTTAGTAAACTTACAGGACTATCAAAGCCCTCAAAGCTGCCAAACGTAGCAAATTTGCCAAAAACGATGTATGCTCCATTAAAGATCTCAACAAAAAATTTATCCTTACAAAAAAAGATTATATACCATCTCAGACATTCTCGACCGGAATGGTATAAGAAATATCATTCATATCCGATTGTCCATTACTTCCACCTTTCAATCTTTCTTATAGCAACAACAACAGTAGGATTTGGTCTTTATCAATCCTTCTTCGACTCGCCTCGCTCACAAAAGCCGGTACTTGCAGCGGTACCAAATGCTCCACCCAGGATACTCTCCTTTCAGGGAAGATTAACCGATTCTACAGACACCCCGATAACCGCAGCAACCAGCCTGCGGTTCGCCATTTATAATAATGAGTCCGCTTCAGGCTCTGCTTTACTTTGGCAGGAAGAACTACAGATCACCCCTGATCAAGATGGAGTCTTTGCCACGCTATTGGGAAAGAAAAGTGCTATTAGCCAAAGCCTCTTTTCCGAAAACCCCAGCCTGTACCTGGGCGTGACTGTCGGGGCAGACAATGAGCTTCAACCCCGACAACAACTTGCAACTGTCGCTTTTGCAGCCAATGCTGAGACACTTCAAGGACTCGTACCTATTACACAGGCAGATGCAGGAACTACAAACGTTGTCCTTGCTCTAGATTCTGCAGGAAATCTCACTATGGGAAATAATGCATCCCCCACTTTTATAGCTACAGGAGGAACATTTACACTCTCCGGCAAAACCCTCAGCCTCACTACGGTGGAAGGGTCAGACGGCAACATAGAACTCGCTCCTGATGGAAATGGAGTCATCGATCTCCAGCGTCCGATAGAGAACACAAAAGGAAATGTTGACGTACATGATGTGTTTACTATCTCAGCTAATACAGTTACTCAAGCAGGATTCTCCATAAATCAAAACGGTAGCGGGTCGATCATTAGCGCATCCTCTGGTGGGACTGCTAAATTCTCTGTTGATTATACTGGTGCAGGAACCTTTGCTGATACACTTACAGTAAATGGAACTGCATTAAAGACATCCAGCCCAACATTTAATCTTCTAAATACAACAGTAACCAACCTTAACTTTGCAGGAGCAACTACAGCACTTTCTATCGCCTCAGCAGCAGGAACAACAACAGTCAATAATGCTCTAACCGTCATAGGTTTACTGAGTGCAAATGGAGGCGCAACCATCCCAGGCACTAAAAATCTTACCGTTTTAGGAACAATCAATTCCCATCTGATGCCTGCATCAAGCGGAACGTATGATATTGGCGCCTTTGGCAGCTATTGGAGAGAAGCCTTCTTAGTAAACCTTTTTATGTCTCCGTCTGCCACAACCAGTGGATTCTGGCAAAGAAACAATGGCGCATTAGCTCCTACCAACATATCAGACGATATATTAGTAGGTGGGACAACACCAACAGCTGCTAAATTCCACATCTTTTCCGCAACTGGCAATGCTACAACAGCAGGCACACTCACCTTTAATACTACCGGCAACATTCAAACAACTAACAATCAAACTCTAACACTTGGAGGAACCACGACCGGGAACATTCTTCTCCAACCACTAAATGGTACAGGCAGGGTAGGTATTGGTTTGGCCAATCCACTTGCTACACTAGATATCAATGGTAGTGCTTCTGCATCTGGCAATCTCACCTTCAATAGCGCAGGTGTTATTCAAACCGTAAAAAATCAGACTCTTACTATTGGTGGAAACTCAACGGGGAATATTCTCTTGCAGCCTCTCAACGGGTCAGGCAACGTAGGCATTGGCACTGCCACTCCTCTCGCAAGACTTGATGTCAACGGCAGCGCTTCTATATCTGGTAACCTAACGTTTAATAGTGCAGGCAATATTCAGAC
>CAMPGJ010000120.1 GCA_946885425.1 uncultured bacterium | reverse complement strand
CTACAAATCTACAAATTAATTTCGTATGAATTCGCATGTAAAGATAATTCTCTACCTTAAGATTCGCATTTAATTCGTAGCCTTCCCTAATTCTATCACCTCTACGTCCTTCTTCCCAATACCATCAACAAATTCTTTATGTGTGGTAGTGATTATTGTCTGGTATTCATTGGCCATTCCCAGCACTTGATCAATATGTGCACTATCCAATTCTGAAAAAATATCGTCTAGAACAAGTACCGGATCCTCTCCTCTACGCTCTTTTATAACAGAAATCTGCGAAAGTTTTAATTCCAGAGTGACAAGTCGTTGCTGCCCTCTTGAGCAAAAATATTTAACCTCTTCTAGCTCTCCTGAATCCTTATTGTGAGATTTTACGAGTATGTCATCCCGCTGGGGTCCAACGAGTGTCGACCCGGCTCCTACTTCCGCATGTTTGTATTGCAAAAGCCGTTCTTCTGACATAATGCTCTTGTCATATTCCAAAGTAAAGGGGAACATATTCTTCTGCCTGCTGTTAATGTAATTAATTATCTCTTCCCGTTTCTGAGTAACAATAGTGCCGTTAGTAATCAAAAGTTTATCCCAATAGGCAAAATACTGATCATCTCGAATACCTGTTTTCTGTATCTGATCAAGAAGAGCATTACGCTGACGAAGCGCCTTCGTATATGTACTCAAGGCCAGACGATAATCCATATCCACTTGCTCCAGGATGTCATCTAAAAATCTGCGTCTATTTCCAGGCTGACCACTGACGATATCTAGATCAAGCGGTGTAAAAAATACAGCCGGCAGCCTCGACGCAAAATCCACTCTACGCTTGGAAACCCCATTCACCAAATACTTCTTCTGTAACACAAACTTAGCCGATTCCATAACCGTCACCTCCAACTCATCTGTATTCCCTTCCTCTCCCATTGCGTTTGACGCGGACGCGACCACACCTTTTATCCTCGCCATCGGTTTTCCAAACTGAACTAAATGCCTTTCTTTATCTGTTCGAAAGCTTTTCCCAACAGAAAGCAAGCTAATCGCCTCCACAAGGTTACTCTTCCCTGCAGCATTAGGCCCGACAATAATAGTAAGGCTATTACTGAAAATAAGTTCTCGTTTAGGGTAGCTTCTAAAATTTTGTAGAGAGAGGCTTTTGAGTATCATTACTCTATGACTGTTCCTAGAAATTCTTTTCCTTCAAGGTAATTTCCCATGTTATCAAAATCTGCTCCTGACATCACAACCACTTTGATTCCTAATGCTTGGGCTTTTTTAGCAGCAATAGGATCAAATGGCGCGTGCATGCCAGGCGTCCATTCGTCCCCCATAATTGCTCTAAAATCTGTCCAGTTTATTTTATTGATAGGCTTTGCGTCTTCATATTTATTTGGATCCTTATCATATAATTGCTTAATATTACTCAAATTAATGACTGTATCCACACGATAATCCTCACAAAGCAAGATAGCATCATAATCAGTTGACCAGCCTGGTTTCCAGCCTGACGCAACAACTACAGGTTCAGTAACTTTCCGAATAATGTCGTAGTGCTTGATGATACTTGGGTGGGCGATATCTTGGAAGATGGTACGTACAAGATGGGCATTGAGGCGTGTTGCGTGGATTCCGAGCCAGTCAAGATCTTCATGGGTCAATTCATGACCAACGACCTCACGACCAGCGTCTCTATATCGACGAGCTGTAGCTCCTCCCCCTATAACCAAAAAAAACTGGCTTTTTTTATTTTTAGCCAGTTCTGCGCGTACAAATCTGTTGAGGTTACTGAGGAATGTTGTATCAATTCCTCCATTGGGAACCACAAGTGATCCCCCTACTGAAATAATAATCCGCTTTTGTCCGTCCTTGTTACCCACTAAAGATTAATTCTACCAAAGATGCCGTAAGAACACAACCAAATAATGTCAGGTTTTTATCATTTATCCTTGACAGGACGAGCAGAAGAAGGTGCTTCTCCCAGCAGTTTTAATCCTCTTTATGGGTTCAGTGCAATACATACACGGCTCACCTTCTTTTTTGTATACGAGAAAATGGTCTTGATATGTCCCCTGCTCTCCTAGAGCATTAACGTAATTGTTGGCAGAAGCTCCTCCAACACTAATGCTTTTACGAAGTATTGTTTCTATGGAAGTATATAGCCGGGTTGTTTCTTCGTTAGTTAATGAAGATGAACTCCGTGTAGGATGAATTTTTGCAAAAAACAAGGTGTCACAAGCATAAATATTCCCAATCCCCGCAATCTTCTGCTGATCCATGAGGAGAGATTTTATAGGCGTCTTGTTCCTCTTAAGGAGAACTTTAAATGTATTTAGGGTTAAATCTTTTAAAGGTTCGAGTCCAAGGGATTTAAAGAAGGGTAAATCTGCCACCTCCTCTGTTCTAAGCAACTTAATCCACCCAAACTGGCGAACGTCGTTGTAGTAAAGATACGCATGAGAGTTGTCATCCTGAGCAACTGAGAGGAGTCGAGGGATCTTTTCAACTGAGCTGCTTTGGTGAGAAGATTCCTCGGCTCCGCTCGGAATGACAGGTTTAGTAGCTTTTAACTTAAAGATTACGTGGGTGTGTTTGGGAAATTCTTTTAACTCTTTCACTACCACCAATTGCCCTGTCATTTTCACATGCACTGCCATGCTGTAATCATTGTCTAAATCTATCACTAACCCCTTTCCAAAACGTCGCACATCCTGCACAACCGTGCCCACAACATTCTGTGTGTTGCCAATAACTATCTTTGGCATACGTACATCAACGCTTTCTATTTCGCGTCCAACAAGATACTGCTGTAAGCCTAATCTAATTGTCTCTACTTCTGGAAGTTCCGGCATATTTGGAGCTATTATACATCACTTGTGTAGTGGCGCGATTTATCGCGATTTAGGTGTACTGATAACCGCTTTACTGCTAATGCGTCATAAATGCCGCCACTACAAAGCCGAGGATACAAACTCTCTGATTTGTCTTTGAAACCGAGCTTTTGAAAATTTTTCTGCTTGTTCTCTACACTCATTTGGATCAATTTTAAGCTTTTCAAATCGTTTGATTGCCTTCTTCAAATCATCCACCGTCAACTTTTCAAAAAACGTCCCAGTCTTCCCTTCAAGCACCGTTTCTTTCACTCCGCCAGAATGATGGGCTATAACAGGAACACCATATCCCATCGCCTCAACAGGAATAATGCCGAAATCCTCATCCTCGGATGCAAAAAGAAATGCCTTCGCCCCAGCCATTAATTCTGCCTTTTCCTCATCTGAAACCTCCCCAAGAAATTCCACTGTAGGACCCGCCATTTCTTTAAGTTCTTCACCATACCCAGCGAATGATTTACCAAATACCTTAAGAGGCACTCCTAGCTCACTACACGCCCTCACAATAAGGTCTACGTGCTTGGCCCGTGCGAGACGACCACCAGTCAAAAAGTAGGGGTTAGGGGCTAGGTTATAGGGGATAGGCTTTTTCTTTGAGATATCCACAGGAGGATAGATGACAGTAGAGTTTTTCCT
>CAMPGJ010000119.1 GCA_946885425.1 uncultured bacterium | reverse complement strand
GATGACTTGATGACTTGATGACTTGATGACTTGATGACTTGATGACTTGATGACTATCCCTTCGGGATTTTGCCTCTTGATTTACTACGTTATATTCTAGTATATTGGTTGTTATGGATCAGGAAGAAAAAGTTGCGTCAGATGTGATAGAAGGTGAAGAATTGGATACAGATACATCAGTAAACGTTGCTGATGATGGAGATGAAACCCTTTTGGAAGTTGAGATACCTACTGCTGTTTCAGGGATGCTTAGCCTTGAAGAATTGATTAAGAATCATATTGAATCTATTGAAAAGCTCAAACTTGAAGTAAAACAAGCTAAGGAAATGTTTGATGATTCATTTGAAAGTAATCCTACCTACCGTGAACATATGGAAAAGGTAAAGGATGTCACAAAATCAAAGAATGCACTACGTCAGCAAATTGTGAAACAGCCATCAGTTTCACAACTTGAACAGAAAGTAAAAGATCTTCGTTTTGATCTTAGTGAAAAAAATAAAACACTTTCCGATCTCGTCCAGGATTATAAAGAACAAACAGGAGCTACATCCATTGAAACACGTGACGGTAAAGTTCTCGAAATCGTCAGCACCTCAAAACTAGTGAAAAGAAGCTAACCCTGATCTTTCAGGACCCATCAGCAAATTTCAAATTCAAAGCATCAAATCCCAAATAAACTCCAAAAAGTTAAATTCAAAATGTTTTGGATTTAAAATGTTAGAGATTTTAGATTTATTTGGAGCTTGTAATTTGGATTTGTGATTTCTGAATAGAGACTTCCTCATCCCCTTTACATACCGCTGTATATGTGGTATCTTATAAGTATGAGATTAGTTACTAACGTTGTTCTTTGTTGTTGCGCAGGTCACTCGTAGTGGGGTTGCGCTTTTTTGGTATGGTGTAGCCCCGCTGAGCGGGGTTTTTTTGTGCTTATTTTACATATGAGAGAAAAAAATGGATTTCGGACTATTATAGATAAGGAAAAACTTTCGGCAAAGAAGAAAGTTATTCTTGTTGAAGCGCATCCTGATGATGCTGCTTTGGCAGAAGGGTTGGATGTTACACTTGCACGAAAAGGTGTGGGTGTTATTATCGTGACGTTTACTGATGGCAGGGCACGTTTTGGTGGCGCAAATGAAAGCGAATTAATAGAGCGGCGGAGGAAGGAAAGCATCAAATCAGCGGAGATATCAGGGGCAGGGATGGTACTTAATTTGGGTTATCCTGATGGAGCATTAAGTAGTGTTGAGCCAGAAGCAATTGATTCCTTTGGGCAAGTCATCGCTGATCTTAATCCTGATTTTGTTATTGCTCCTCATGAATTTGATGAGCATATCGATCATGCCAGTGCATTCAGTATTGCAAAAAAAACCATGAATGGATCTCTGCCTTTATATGCTATGGACACCATATCTAGGACGACAAGTTATGGAGAGACCATTGTTCCTACTCATTATTTTCCTTTATCAGAGAGCGAAAAAAGGATACGTGATGATGCATATTTAGCTCACGGAAGTCAGGTCAGCAATCTTCCTCCTCATGAATATAAAGCAGTTAAAGATGTGTTAGATCTTCCAAATAAAAGGGGACAAGAAATAAAAAGGCGACATGCCGGGATAGTGGTTCGTGATATGAGTAGTAATGCCGATCCGATTGCGGAGATATTGGGGAGAAGAAGATAAAGTTTTATGTTAGAGATTCACCCCAAGAGTACTTGCTACATAGTAGCGGCGCTGGACGCGGACAGAATGACGAATGTGCGACTATTCCCTACTTTGTGGCTTTGAGAGCGTCGTCAATTTTTTTCTTAAATTCGTCATAAGGGAGACCACCGGAGTGTTTTACACCATTGATGTAAAATGTAGGTGTCGCATCTACTCCTGCTGAACCGCCATCAGAAACATCCTGTTGAACTCTCTTCTCATATTTATGGCCTTCTACGTCTGATTTGAATTTATCCATGTCCAGTTTGAGACTTTCTGCATATCCCATGATTTTTTCTTTTGCTTTTGGACTTTCTGCCCAATCTTTCTGATTGTCATAGAGCAGGTCATGCATTTCATAATATTTCCCCTGAGCGCCAGCTGCTTGTGCTGCTTCTGCTGCCATTTTAGCGTGTTGGTGCATTGAGAGAGGAAATTCTCTAAACACAAAAAGTATTTTATCCTCGTATTCTCTGGTTAATTGCTTAATGATAGGATGGGCTGCTCCGCACGCTGGACATTGGTAGTCACCGAATTCAACAACAGTTACTTTTGCATCTTTTGGCCCCATCTTGTAGCTATCTTCACGGACGAGCAATTTTGCATCTACGGGAGCTTCTGGTTTTTCAGCTGTAGAGTTGCCTCCCAACATTAATGCTGCACCAACGACAATTGCTATAGTTGCAATACTTATTCCTGCTAATACTTTTGTTTCCGTAGTCATATCTTTTTATATATTAACATAACAATTAATAATTGACAATTGTTATTCCTACACCCTAGAACCTTCTAATTCAATTTCTTCAAAAACCGGTAGATATTGATAAAACTGCTGAGGAATCCTGTGATTGCCCCACCTATTGTAAAGAGAGGACTTTTATTTAGCCAGGCATCCAATCCCATGCCAGCGAGGAGAAGGATAATTGTAGGAAAAGCAATAAGGAAGGAAATGCTGCCCGCCAAGAGGATGAAGTAAGCCAGTTTGGATCTTTCTTGAGGTTTTTGTTTGATGGCCATGCATTTATTATATCCTAAACTCAATTTATTTGGAAATCTAAATACATATATGTTACGTCATTCTGGCGGCGTCCAGAATCGCTAAATGCGTTACTCTTAGAGAGATCCTGGACACGGCCAGGATGATGTTTTAAAATTGAAAATTAGTGTACATGGGGGTGTAATATGTATATATGATTTTTGAGGATAGGCGGGATGCCGGGAAGCAGCTTTCGCAGAGACTTTTGAAGTATAAAGTTCAAAACGCTGTTGTGGTGGCTTTGCCCAGAGGCGGAGTGCCTGTTGGGTTTGAAATTGCTAAAAGTCTGAGAGTACCTCTCTTAGTTTTACCTGTACGCAAAATAGGTGCTCCTTTTAATTCAGAATATGCTGTTGGAGCAATTGCTTCCGGCGGTGTTATGCATATTTTAGAAGGCATACCGGAGAGAGAATTAAAAGATATAATTGAACAGCAAAAGCAGGAGTTACGGCGGAGAGAAAAGATATATGGGTCTTTACCATTGCTTTCCGGCAAAACAATAATCATTATAGATGATGGATTGGCAACAGGTCTAACAGCAAAGGCTGCAATAACCGCGGTTAAAAAACAAAAACCTCAAAAGATTATTCTTGCTGTTCCCTGTTGTCCGCTTGAGGCACAAGAAGAGTTTGAAAAACTAGTCGATGAATTTATCAGTCTAGAAAAAGAAAGAAATATCACAGCATTAGGAGACATTTACCGGATCTTAGATCAAGTTAGATATGAATATGTTTTTTATATAATTTTATAAAAATTATAAATTAATTATATATTTAATTTAAAATTT
>CAMPGJ010000118.1 GCA_946885425.1 uncultured bacterium | reverse complement strand
ATGATGAAGTAGAAAACTATGGTAAACAGTATTAAGAAGGCAAACACTCCAACTAAAATGAACAGTCTTTTTTTATCCTGAGGCTGCTTTGGTTCACCGTCTTTAATCTCTTGTCCCTTTTCCTCTTCCTTTCCTTCTGCTGGCTTTACAGGTTCTGCTTTTTGTTCGATTAATAGATTGTATTGACGATATGAACTTTCTTTAAGCAATGTGTAATGAGCCATTTGGGGAGTCAAGCTCGGCTGAACACTCATATTGTTCCCCACCAGGAATCCCGGAACGACTGCATTTACTTTAAAACCCTGTTTTTCAAATGCGGATTTAAAGGAACGGTAAATATCCTTATTGGTCGTGAATACTCTGACTCCTCCTGGAATTTGAAATATTTTACTGCTTACGTTATCAAAGGGAGTATGTTCAATAAAATCTTTTGCCTGATCCTGCACCTTATTTTTCTCCTCAGGTTTATCAGTGACGAAATCTTTTATAAAACAGGCATTATCAGCCAGGACGAATAAAAGATCTCCCTCTGGAATATTTCCTCGTTCCGTAAATAATTTGATAACTTGCTCAAGGAGATTTTTATTTATAACATCCAAATCTTTTATGATTTCAGGAACATAACGAAACTCCAGCACTGTACCCAGAGCAGGTGAATAAATATCAAATTTATCTCTTTGAATGTAAACAACACCAGATTTTGATGACATTAGTTAGTCTTCAAGTCTTCAAGTCGAAAGTCTTCAAGTCTCACTTTATGACCTGATGACTTTATAACTTTATGACTTATTAATATACTTCTCTCCTGCCTGTCTCGGTAAACAAATTATTGCTGTACGTTTCATCTACCTGTATCTTCCTGACAAAATTTCCAACTTTACCTTCTGAAATAATTGTATATGATCCCCCACCATTATTCGTAACTGTTATTGTTGCGGTTCCATCCCCCACTGGAAGCGTCTCTCCCGCATATGCGGGATCACGTAGTAATCTCAGTATAGCATTCTCCGCACCGCTTTGGGCAACTTGGTAGGCCACAGACCCCTGTTGAAAACGGGTACCACTTAAAGAGTTACTAAAGAGCACTATGATTGCCCCCGCGGTGATAGTCATTGCCATCACTGTAAAGAACAGCAACGTAAGCATAGCCTCCCCACGCAATTGCATTTTCCATTTTCCATTTTCCACTTTCCATTTATTAACCATTTTTTATATTATAGCCATCCCTAGCCCTTAATTCTAAATTCTAACTACTGTAGTCCTAGTGTTGTTTGATATGTTCTTGTTTCATTTCTTGGTCCTGAGGTGCGTTGGGTTCTGCTTGTGACGGTGAATTTCATTTGTATGGTATCTTTGGTAGTTCCACTCCCGATTCTTAAGAATGATAGATCGGAAATCATGCTGTCCACACTATTGAGATTATCAGTACCACTATTATTAGTAATCTGTAAATTGCCACTCGTATCCAGTGCATAGGTGTAATTTTCGGAATTTTTTGTAATTCTCAATACTGTACCTGTCACCCCGGCTGATGGGGATGCAATTTCCGTCGCAGACTGCGTATCATATATCAAGCGGGAAAGAATATATCGCCCATCCTGATCCACGCTGGAAGTAGCTTTGGATTCAAGCTGCACTTCAATTATTGATCCAAAAACAGCTACCAAAATAGAGAGCAAAACAGACAAAATCCCCATATAGATAATCAACTCAATGATAGTAAAGCCCCTGTTGCTGTTTTGAAATTTCATATTATTGAGAATAGCTCCATGTCATATCTTTAAGAACTGGCGTTTGGGTAAAATCAGGTGATGCACTAAACCACATTTTATATCGGAAGCACCTTTCAGGATTTTGATAGGCAGCACTGATGTAGTTCCCGAAAGGAATCGTTGCAGATATTGAAGCACCTTTTGCTGTAAAAAAAGCATTCACATCACCATTTGGTCCCACATAATTATATGTAGCATCAGTACATCCACTACTGCCTGGTGGCGCTACTGCTACCTGCGCAGAAAGACTAGCTAATTGAAGAGGATCAATATTGGCAACAAATCTATTAAATGAAGATGAGACTGATGCGGTAAAGGGAGGTGATTCGTAAATACCTGACGAAACATAATCCTGATCCGGTCCTCCCTGAATGATTTTCAATTCGTTTGATGTGCTATTTGCAACCATATAGACAAAATTATCCCCATCAGCTTCGCTAACTGATGTCAAATCATTAAAACCTGTGTCATAATTTAGTCCACCACAATAAGCAGGCGAAGCTTCTGAATTAGGATTTGTATACATATCAAGCACTTGATATTCTAGTGAATCATTAGCATCAGATGTTCCATCTTTTCCGACAAGCACCGCCCGTTGACCATTGAAGACGGTGAGCGAGCGACGAGGATAGAGTTGTGCATTAGCTCCTGATCCATAGTAATAGCCAGTCAGGGGTCCATAACTAGGGCTACCCGGGACACCAGATAGAAATGCTGGAGCTGTTTTATTTGTTGTGTTAATGACATAGAACTGCTTGCTGTCAGGAATTGAGTCTCCGTTACCGTCAATACCGCCATTTGAGGAGACATAGGCGCGGGTTCCATCAGATTTTGCAAAGATTGAATTTGCTGCTTCTTCAGTATTAGATCTCGAATTAAAATCGAGCGAACCAACCATTTTCCAACTAGCATTTCCACCTGATATTCTCCCGCAACTTGCATTATTTATTGCAGGAGATGAGCTACCATCCGGCACGCTTGTAGCATTAACGATATTAACTTCTGAATTGGTTCCGGCTCCAACCGCTACATAAATATAATTATTAGCACCTACTTGTACCCCTGTCAGATCGTTGTCCGCATACAGCTCTATATTTCCACCATCTGAACAATCATTATGTGCAGGAGAGCCATTTGTGCTCCAGGTAGCTCCCGTCTCACCGGAGCTATACTTTTTATCAATTGCAGGTGATCCCGGTTTACAATCATACCCATCAAGTTCGATTCTGCAACCAATTTGGTCCAATTCTGACGTAGGTGATTTGCTGTCAATATTGCTCAAATCAAAAACATACAGATATCCTCCTGAGATAATGTAGCCTTTAGTTCCAAGGATAGTTACTGATTTAGCTCCATATCCATGGGGAGCTTCATCATTGGTTGCTGTAGTTGTGCTGTAATACACTTTCACTGCTGCCCAATCTAAAAAGAAATCACGAGTATTATCAGGTGCAACATTTGTTATTCTTATACGGAAATTGGCATTGGTAAAATCTGTATCGCTCCACGTCCGTCCCCAAGTATTTGATGACCCTCCAAAAATTTCAGACGTTTGACTTGTACTAAGCGTATTAGAAATGGCTGAGGTCCAAGTATTTCCTCCATCCCATGATAATTCTACACACATTGCAGGATCAGGTGATCCGCTGGTGCTATTAACCCATGCATCTAATTTAACTTCAACACCCCTAATGCTAACCCCAGATGGAAGATTAATATCGTAGCCGTAATAGTGATGCCGGTCTTTACCGGAACTACCACAAG
>CAMPGJ010000117.1 GCA_946885425.1 uncultured bacterium | reverse complement strand
CAAAACATTCAGGTTGATATTCAGTTTTTTCAAAAGGAGCGGCTGCGTTCCATCCTCCAAGACCATATCTCCCTTTGGCAAAATCCTGCAATGTATACTCTTGCCGCATTTTTTGCTTTAGTTCAAGTTCTTCCGAAGAAAGCTTTGGACAATCACCTATACTCGGATTTTCATACAACTGACCCATTCTAAAGAAAAGAAGATTCTGTACTTTACCGTCTTCCCACTCCTCCAATAATGCCTGCCCTATGACAGTATGATCAGGATGTGCCTCTCCGAATTCCGAATAGCGGTCATATGGAGAATGCCCTCTGAAAAACAGTTCTCCATCTGTATTCTTTACCAGCCTTTTTATCTCTTCGCGGACCATGGGAACGGTGAGTTCCAAATCTAGTTTGCGAAGAAAAATGATGTCCTCAGGAGTAATACTGATAACTGCAAATGCCGCCTTCTCTTCTTTCTCTCTGGCAATCATAATTTCTTCAGCAGATAAACCTATCTCTATCCCCTCAGGAACCTTATCTCCTGAAGTTACCATCACAATAATATTTTTATACCCCTCTTTTTGATGCCGGTTGATGGCTGCACCCGCATTCAAAACGGCATCATCAGGATGGGCAAATACCCACAACGCCGTTTTATGAACCGGAGGTTGCTGCGCGATGGCATCATGCGGAGTAGAACCAACAATAAATGAAGGTCCGAAATCTATTACTAATAATAGAACGATCAATACAATAAGTGTACAAAAAAGTCGTAAAGATGAGGGATGGTGCCTGCCTGCTCCTGCCACGAGAATAAATGTAACAAACAATAGATGAGGTTGTCAAGATAAATGTCTCTTGCCAACTCTATCCAGTTTTTACTAATCTAAATAGAGAGATGCAAAAAAAAGCAAAACAAAAGAAGCGCTTGGACTTATCAAAACAAAAAACGGTTGGATTCTATCTTCGGATCTATACAGTTTCGGTTACTGCCGGATTTATTGTTTTCTTGACCGGCAATTTCTTAACAAATCCTCAATTGCCCTGTGCCAACTCGAAAACATGCCAAAATGAGTACACTGCTGCTATAGATAACAATGCAACAGGAACATATCTTGGACGCAATGTTGTTCCGCCGGATATTTATCCCGATTCAGATCCTGCTCCAGTACTCGGAACCAACGACCCGATAGAAAAAAAACACATCTATATAGATCTCTCCCAACAGAGACTGCATGCCTATGAAGGAGAGAAGGAAATTATGGAAATGCGCACCTCTACCGGAAAATGGAATCCTACCCCAACGGGTAATTTCAATATCTGGCTCAAACTCCGCTCTACTCGGATGTCAGGCGGAGAGGGAGCTGATTTCTATGATTTACCCAATGTACCATATACAATGTTTTACTATGGAGATTATGGTATCCATGGAGCGTATTGGCACAACAACTTTGGCCACAGAATGAGTCATGGATGTACCAACTTACGTATTGTTGATGCAAGAGATTTATATAACTGGGCAGAGATGGGCACTCCTGTATCAGTGTGTGATTCATTCACCCGGCCAAATATCTGTGTCCAGAAACACCCAGTTAAATAAACTATGCTAAAAAAACATTTACAAATTGAGGCGCTGCTCTTCTTTTTTATTGGTGCAGCTGTAGGGTTTGTTGCACTGCAAACACAAAACACTACACCTGTGACGATTTCATCAAGAGCAGCAGAACCAACTGCCATTCCAACAACGGCACCAACTACAACAACTTCTTCACAAACCTCTTCAGATGGTAAGAAAGAGGTTGCTATGCATGTGACAGAAAATACTGATGGGACAAAAATCTATGACATTTCTACCACTGATAATGAAGGGGTTATTTTCGCTAAATTATTACCACAAGGAGAGAACCTAGGTATTCCCTTCAATACATGGTCTGCGAACAATAGCTACTTCTTCATTCAAGAGAACACGAGCATGGGCACAAATATTTATGTATTTAAAGCAAATGGCGAACCCTTTACAGATGGAGAATTCTTTATTGATGTGACTCAAAATTTTGAGAGTAGTCCAAGACGCAGCAGCACCGATACTTTCTATGAAGCAACCGGCTGGGCAGAGAGCAACCTGCTTATCATCAATACAAAAGGAATAGATGGGAGTCAGGGAGCATCATATTGGTTTGAGGTACCCAGCAGGAATATATACAGATTAGCACACCAGTTTTAACTATCATTCTGAGCAGTAATACAGAAGTCTTCGGAAATTATTCTTTACTCGAGGTGTTAAACATCCACTGGACACCGAATTTATCAGTACAGGATGCAAAATAATCGCCCCAGAACATGACCTCGGGCTCCATCTCAATCTTTCCTCCCTCTGAAAGCGCCTTAAATAATATGTCCAATTCAACACGGGTGTCAGGCTCTAAATTGATGTAAATATTGTTGCCAAAATTTACTTTAAAACCCATGGTTTCCGGCGCATCCGTTCCCATAAGTATATGTCCGGCAAGGATTGGCAATGCTACATGCATCACCAAATTTTTATCCTCTTCAGGAAGTGGCGGTTGCCCTTCTTGAGGAGGGACCTCACCCATTCGCTGAATGCCATTTACAAAATCTGTGCCAAAAACACTTTTGTAAAAGATGAATGCCTCTTCCGTATTTCGAGAGAAATTTAAGTAAGTACTAACTGATGCCATGTAAGTATTCTAACAAAGTTTTCCTGGCAAATAAAGTAACCACTCTTACACTTTTATTGTTTGACAGAATGGATATTGGGGTTTACTATTAAAGAATGCAAAAGATTATCCCGCATTTATGGTTTGATAAAGAAGCCAAAGAAGCAGCAGAATTTTATGTCTCTGCCTTCGGAAACGAATCGAAAGTAATAAACATAAATACATTACACAATACTCCAAGTGGCGATGCTGACATTGTTTCGTTTGAACTCCCTGGGCAGGAATTTATGGCTATCAGCGCCGGCCCCCTTTTCAAGATTAACCCATCAATATCATTTATTCTTAACTTTGATCCATCAAAAGATGATAAAGCACGGGAAAATCTTAATGCATTATGGGAAAGATTATCAGATGGCGGCATGGCGCTTATGCCGCTTCAAAAATATCCATTTAGTGAACATTACGGCTGGATACAAGACAAATATGGCGTTTCATGGCAACTTATGTTGACAAATCCAGAAGGCGAAGAGCGACCATTCATAACACCTTCTCTCCTGTTTGTCGGAGATATGACGGGAAAGGCAGAAGAAGCAACAGACTTTTATCTTTCCATCTTCAAAAATGCAAAGAAAGGAACTGTAGCTCGCTATCCGGCAGGTATGGAACCAGATAAAGAGGGTACAATCATGTACTCTGATTTCTTGCTTGAGGGGCAATGGTTTGCAGCTATGGACAGCGCGCAGCAGCATAAATTTGCTTTCAATGAAGCAATCTCTCTTATGGTCCGATGCGAGAACCAGGATGAAATCGATTCTTACTGGGAAAAACTCTCAGCAGTACCAGAATCAGAACAATGCGGCTGGTTGAAAGACAAATATGGCGTTTCATGGCAAATCACCCCTACTACATTGGATGAAATGATGAGTAAAGGGACACCCGAGCA
>CAMPGJ010000116.1 GCA_946885425.1 uncultured bacterium | reverse complement strand
CTCATATGTATCTTGCTAAAGAATTAATGTATATAAATGAAGAGAAGTTAATAACTTTGCGTGGTGATGCTGAAATTTTGATAAAAAGAATAAAATCTTTTAGATTATGGTTAATCAAGAATCCATCTTAACCATTGTCTATTCGCTATTCGCTATTCGCCATTTGCCATTAGCGAGTAATTAATTGCCATTTGCTATTATTAATTTGACACTGTTATAATTTATCCATGTTGGTTACATTACTCGTTTTTCTTCTTATTTTATCCGTTTTAGTCTTAATCCATGAAGCAGGGCATTACTTCGTGGCTAAGTGGTTTGGGATTAAGGTTGAAGAGTTTGGTTTTGGTTTTCCGGTGACTCCTGCATTATTCTCTATTAAAAGAGGTGAGACTGTTTATTCATTTTATCCTGTTCTCATTGGTGGATTTGTAAAGCTGTACGGTGAAGATGAAGCGGGGGGAGGCAAGGTCTCTTCAAAAGTATCCGGCCATTCAAAAAACAAAGATAGTCACCGGGCATTTTTTACTCGTCCTCTTTGGCAACGAGGTTTGGTTATTGTCGCCGGGGTGTTAATGAATGTATTTCTTGCAGCAGCAATTTATTATGTTTTCTTGGGAATGTCTGCATTCCGGGCTGAATTACCATTGATTGGTGATCATAAATTTTTCCTGGTAAATCAGCAGGTCAAAACAGACGTCATCGTTAATGAAATATCTCCCAATTCACCAGCCTCCAAAGCAGGGATTGTTCCATTCTCAAAAATGATCGCTGTTAATGGTAAGGGTATTGAGAGCGCAGATTCATTTGCACAGATAATAAAGGATAATAAAGGGAAAGAAATCCAGATAGAATGGCAGGACCTAAAAACTGGAAAGAAGTCAGAAACTAAAGTTACCCCTCGTCTTAACCCTCCTCCTAAGGAAGGTTCTTTGGGTGTGGCATTTTTCCCATCAAAGACGGCAGTCCTTTCTTATGATACGCCAGAACAAAAATTGCTTTCAGGGTTTTCCCATCCTATTAATCTCATGTCTTATCAGTTCGATATTCTTGGTAAGCTGATTGGGATTTCTATAAAGGAAAAAACAGCTAAACCAGTAGGTCAAGCAATGTCAGGTCCTGTGGGGATCGGTTTTTATGTAGGATCTGTAGTAAGCCAACCAGATGCGCAAAAGCGTATTATGGATTTGTTGAATCTCGCTGGTCTTTTGTCAATGTCACTAGCATTTTTTAATATTCTTCCTATACCTGGTCTGGATGGTGGTCGTTTCTTTTTTATTATTCTCGAGCTAGTTACCAGAAAAAAGGTGAACCCCAGGATTGAAGGAATTATTCACTCTGTCGGGATGAGTCTTCTTCTCCTTCTTATGGTTGTAATTACCTGGAATGATATTGTAATGCACAAAGACGAGATTTTTGCATTCTTTAAAAAACTCATTACCCCCGTTAATCCTTGACTTTAATTCCACTATTTGGTTCACTATTCTTAGGGGTATTTTATGATAAATGAAGAATTACTAACAGTTGTTAATGAAATTTATTACCAGCAGAAAAAAACAAGAGCTGATGTAAAAAAGGTTCTGCTTAGTAAAGGTTGGAAAGAAGAAGATATTAAAGACGAGGATATTGATAAGGCGATTATTTATATAAGAAATCAGGCGTTGCGTAAGCTCCCCATTGTTTCTCTTATTTATAAATTTCTTGATCAGCTTGAGAATAAATATGAACATCTATCTACTCGTGCTGTTGTTATTGTGTTGATAGTTTCCGTTTGTTGGCTCTTTTTAGTAGCATTTGCTGTATATCTTATTTATGACCCATTAACAGTAACCAAGAAAGATACTGTGGCTCCTTCATCAGTGGTATTGCCTCAAGAGGGGACTGAAGTCAGCTTTCCTTAGTAAGCCGATGTTTACGATGACTTCTCATGTTTAATCTAATTGATGCTCTTCTAAAACAACAGAATATTCTTCATCATAGTAATCATGCTATTACTATCTGCTCAGTAGACGAAAAACAAGGTCTTGATCTGTCAAAAGCGCTTTTAAACACAATTGTAGACAAAAAAACAGCAATTTATCTTTCTGGGGGAAGTACACCTAGAGAGCTTTATGAAAAATTGGCTAAAGATGAAGATTTATTTCCCGGTGCAGTAGGAATGGTTGATGAGAGATATGGAGAAAAACTTCATGAAAGAAGTAATGAAAAGATGATAAAGGACACAGGATTGCTCAGATATTTTCAAATGCGTGATATACCGTTCTATCCGATCCTGCAAAACTCCCCGTCATTGCGAGGAGCAGAGCGACACGGCAATCTAGTGGACGAGATCGCCGCGCTTCCGTTGGGTGCTCGCGATGACGATTTTCGGAAATTGGCGGCGCAAGCGTATGATGAGAAAGTTCGTTCATTACATGCTACATTTCAAAAGAGTGTGGCTATTCTTGGGATTGGGTCAGATGGACATACGGCTGGGATTCCATCCCAGAATTCAAAACTCAAAATTCAAAATTTAAAAGTTGATGGTTATGAATTGGTGACGGAATATAATGATACGACTGGTATATATGGGGAGCGAGTAACCATGACGTTTCTGGGACTGTTGATGCTGGATCTACTTATTGTTCTTGCTCTCGGGGATGCAAAGCAGCATGCTTTGGAAGCTATGTTTGAAGAGGGGAGTCAAGAAGAAATCCCTGCACGTTTTTATAAACGACCTGAAATAGCCGTAAAAACCATCATAATAACTGATCAGATGGCATAACGGTTTTTACCAACGTATCTACAGTATGGAAGCGTTCTTCAACAGAGCCGCTTAAGACATCATACGCTAGTCCTTTTTCAGTAAATAATTCAATAAATGTATTATGTACATTTTGTCTAAAAGTGGAAGGTTCATTTCGTATCTCGTCATTTTTGAAAGGAACATCTCTTGGATCTAGCATAAAGAATTTACTATATGTAGGCACCCATAATGAGATCCCTTCATATAGCTCTTCTGCACCCTTTTTATCACCCTGTGCTCTTGTGTAAACAGCTTGGTCAACCGTGGAGCTATCACAAAATATTATCGTTGGGTTATTTGCATGGGCTGTTTTTTCATTTGTCATTGTCCGTTTCTGGATTTCCCGTTGTATATCTACGGTAAACCTTGCAGGAGGTGGTTCATTTTTCTTTCTTTGGTCTTCAAAATATGCTCTTGCTCCTTCTTCGGAAAATACAATATTAGCATTATTAGCATATTCTCTTCTGAAGTGTTCAAATAATGTTGTTTTACCAGTGCAGCTTGTACCTACGAGAGCAATTTTTAGAGGACTTTGTTCTTTTGGCATAAATTTTATTGAAAATCAAATTATTTTCCAAATCATGATGATTATATCATTTTGTTTTTGCTATTGTAGAGCTTGAAAATCTATAAAAACATTTGCTCTTTGCATCAGTGGGGTAAATGAGTATAATCTAATTTATGTCTCCGTTTGTGATTGTAATCTTTGGTGCTACTGGTGACCTCGCACAGCATAAATTAATTCCGGCTCTGTTTTCATTATATAAAGAAAAAAGAATAGGAGAAGAAATTTTTATTGTCGGTTTTGCGAGAAGGAAATTTACGGATGAAGAGTACCGTCAGATGCTAGGTGATGAATTGAAACTGCTTAATGA